>NZ_JBAKHL010000017.1:0-110987 GCF_036902715.1 Micromonospora sp. CPCC 205546 | reverse complement strand
CGGACGCGGGGACCGCCGGTTCGCCGGCCGGCGCGCTGAGCGCCCCGGACACCGGTCGACCGGAGCCGTCCCGCGCGGCGGTCGGGCGACCGGGCGCCAGCGCCCAGGTGCCGAGCGCGGCGACGAGGACGAGCAGGGCCGCGCTGGCGGCCAGCCGCCGACGACGCCGGTCGCGGCCCGCCGCCGAGGTCGCCCGCACCAGGTGCCCCGGACCGCGCGCCAGCACGCCACCGTCCGGGCCCACCGCGCCGCCGGGCACGGCCGCGCCGTCGGACTTCACGGCCGCGCCGTCCGAGGTCACGGCCGCGTCGTCGGACTTCACGGCCGCGCCGTCCGGGGTCACGGCCGCGCCGTCGGACTTCAGGGCCGCGCCGTCCGAGGCCACGGCCGCGCCGTCGGAAGTCACGGCCGGGTCGGCTGCCGGCGTGGGGTCGTCGACCGCTCCGTCCGTCGGTCCGGCGTCCCTCGTGCCGGACGGCCCGTCCGCCGGCGCCGGGCCGGTCGCCGGGTCCGTCGAGCCGGCACCCGCCGGATCGGCCTGCGCGGCAGGCGCCGCCTCGGCCCCGCCGCCGATCGCGTGGGCCTCGGCCAGTCGCGGCCACACCGTGTCGGCGACGACCAGGAAGGCCGGTGCCGTGTACGCCGACAGCAGCGCGGCCGGGCTGAGCTGTTCGCGCCGGAGCAGCCCGCACATCGCGCAGCTCTCGATGTGCCGCGAGACCCGCTTGCGCAGCGTCGGGGTGAGCCGGCCCTGCCAGCCGTCGATCAGGTCGGCGAGGGTCGGGCAGTCCCGGGCCCCGGTGCGGGCCACCAGCAGCGCCCCCAGCGCCCGTTCGAGCTGCGAGCGGGCGCGCGACAGGCGGGCGTGGGCGTGGTTCGCGGGCACTCCGAGGGCCGCGCCGATGTCGGCGGACGACAGGTCGTGGCGGATGGCCAGGTGCACCACCTCGCGGTCACCCGGGTTCAGCGCGGCGACCGCGACGTGCACCAGGTCGCGTACCTGGGCGGCGTTGACGCCCGCGCCAGGGTCGGCGACGTCGGCCACCGGCTCGTCGGCCTCGTCCAGCGGCAGCGAGCGGGACCGTTCCCGGAGCTGCCGCAGGCACTCGCTGCGCACGATGGCGTACAACCAGGAGCGCAGCCGGTCGGGCTCCCGGAGCTGGTCGATGCGCTGGCTGGCGGTGAGGAACGCGTCGTGCACGGCGTCCGCGGCGGCTTCCGGCTCGCGCAGCATGGTCCGGGCGTACGTGTACAGCCGGTCGGCGTACCGCCGGTACATGCCCTCCAGCCCGGCCCGCTCACCGCGGCGCACCGCCTCGACCAGTGTGGAGTCGTCCTGTGCCGCCGTGTCCATCCGTGTCCCTCGCTGATCGTCGACGGGTCCAGTAAAGCGGCGGAATTTTTTTCTCCGCAGTTTCTGTTGGCATCCCGACCCGCCCCGACTCCTACCGGTGTCATCGCGACGAACAACCCGAAGGGGAGACACCATGCGAGAAGGATCGAAGCACATCCGGTCGGCGCGTCGGACGGCCACCGTGGGCGGGGCCGCGCTGAGCGCGCTCGTGCTCGGCCAGCTTGCCCTCGCCGGGCCGGTGGCGGCGGTGCCCGGCCTGACCGCCAGGACGACCACCGGCCCCAGCAACAGCAGCGCGAAGACGCAGAACACGACCTGCCCGGCCGGCACCAAGGTCATCGGCGGCGGCGGCGCGATCACCGGTACCGGCCTCGGGCAGGTCGGCATGGACATCATGCGTCCGCTGATCGGCGGCGACGCGTACTCGGTGACCGGCCGGGAGGACGAGAACGGCGTCGGCGGCAACTGGGCGGTCACGTCGAACGCGATCTGCGCCACGCCGCCCGCCGGCCTGGTGACGGTCTCCGGCAGCTCGGCGCCCAGCTTCGGCACGTCGAACTGGTTCGAGAAGTCCTGCCCGGCCGGCAAGCACGCCATCGGCGTCGGTGGCGCGGTCGTCGGGGCGGCGAACAGCGAGGTCGTCCTGGAGGACCTGCGCATCCACCAGAACAGCGTCGTGGTGGCGGGTGCCGAGGACGGCACCGGATTCGCCGGCAGCTGGTGGCTGGACGCGGTCGCGATCTGCGCCGACCCACTGCCCGGCGAGCAGCGCGTCATCGACGACAGCATCTACAGTTCCACCGCCACCCGGTCGATCACGGCCACCTGCCCGGCCGGCACCCGGGTGCACGGGGTGGGCGGCGAGATCGTCGGCGGCGAAGGGCAGGTGCGCCTGACCCAGATGCGGGCCACCACCTCGACCGTCGTGACCGTCTCCGCCGCCGAGGACGAGAACGGCTTCAGCGGCAACTGGAAGGTGCGCGCGTACGCCGTCTGCGCGAACTGATTCGCCGGTACCCATGGTCCCGCGCCGGTCGTCCGGCGCGGGACCACCGGGGCACCGGGTCGATCGAGATCGGCTTCGCGCGTCTCCGCCGGGCAGTCACGAAATTGGCAACGGCGCCACGGAGCTCGTTGATAGGTTGCCGGCGACGAGCGGAGGACGGCGGGACGACGGTCGGGTTGAGCCGCGGCCGGTGTCCGATCGTGGCGATCAGCCAGACTGGAGGTCTCCAGCAATGACCCGCAAGACCTATCAGGTCATCGTGCGCGGCAAGTTCGCGTCGCTCAGTGACGAGCAGCGGGCCGCGCTGCTCGCCGAGGCCGACGAACACGACGTGTTCCGGGCCCGTTTCACCGAGGAGGGCACCGTGACCTACGAGCGGTCCCTGCTCAGTTCGTTCACCTTCCGCTGCGTCGTCCCGGCCAGCGAGGACGACCACGAAGAGGTCGTGATCGGCAAGGCGGAAGCGCTCGCCGCAGCCGCCGTCCGAGGACTCGGGGTCGACTACCGCGACCTCACGTCGGTGTCGACTGACCTCGACAGCATCAAGGTCCGACAGCGGGGACGGTGACGCCTGCCGCCGTCCGACGCAGTCATCACCTCGGTGATCCGCACGGGCAGCCGCGCCCGAAGGTCGCGGACGTAGTGCCCCCCGCTGCGAGCGCAGGCAGGTGCAGTGCCGGACTAATCGGTTGGCACCGTACGGCCTCACCGCACTACCGTGCCGGTCGTGCCCATCCACGATGACGAGGTCCGAGTCACCGTCGGTCAGATGCGCCGCCTGGTGACGGCCCAGTGCCCGCAGTGGGCCGACCTTCCCGTGACGACCCTGACCGACGAGTTGGAGGGCACCGACCACGTCCTGTTCCGGATCGGCGACGACCTCGTCGCCCGTATGCCAAAGATCGCCTGGGCGGTGGACCAGGCCGGTTCCGATGCGCGGTGGCTGCCCGTGCTGGCGCCTCACCTGCCGGTGCGGATCCCCGTTCCGCTGTACGTCGGCGAGCCGGACGCGGGCTACCCGTGGCGGTGGACGGTGGTGCCGTGGGTCCCGGGCGAGACCCCGCCCCGGCTCGGCTGCGACGACGCACCCCTGGCCCGCGACGTGGCGGCCTTCGTCCACGCCCTGCAGCGGGTGGATCCTGCCGGCGGTCCGGTCAAGCCACCGGGTTCCCGCGGGTCCGCCCTGCGCCACGTCGACGCGGACGTCCGCCGGGTGCTGCCCCGCCTCGCCGAGCATGACGACGGCTTCGACGTGGCCGACGCCGAGGCCGCCTGGGAGGCCTGCCTCGCCGCTCCCGACTGGGACCGTGACCCCGTGTGGATCCACGGCGACCTTCAGCCGGGCAATCTGATCACCGACGCCGGCCGGCTGGCCGCGGTCGTCGACTTCGGCGCACTCGGGGTCGGCGACCCGGCACCGGACGTGGCGCCGGCGCTGTGGACCTTCACCGGCGCGGCCCGGGACGCGTACCGGGAGGCGGTCGGATACGACGACGCCACCTGGCACCGCGCCTGCGGCTGGGCCCTCGCACCGTCGTTGACCGGCATCGACTACTACCGGCACAGCTTTCCCCGGATGGCCGAGCACGGGCGCCGGATGGTCCGCGCGGTGATCGCCGAACTCGTGTGAGCGCGACCACCCCGCCAGGTGGCTCCACGCTCACCGACGCGCTGATCCCCTTCGCCCCGCCTCGCAAGCGGTGCGTCGGTCCGCTGGCCTAGGGTCCCTGGGGTGACCATGAGCGCGCAGGACGTCGTGGGCGTGATCGAGTCGGACCCGGGGGCGATGAGAGTCCTTCGGGCTGCGGCCGGCCTTGGAATACCGGACTGGTGGATCGGTGCCGGATTCGTACGCAACCGCGTCTGGGACGTGATCAGCAACCTCCCGGTCTTGCCGGAGCGCGACGTGGATGTCGCCTACTTCGACCCGGAGAAGCTGGACCCACGCGAGGACGCACGCGCCGAAGCTCAGGCCGTGGCAGCCCTGCCCGGGGTGCCGTGGGAGATCCGTAATCAGGCACGGATGCATCTGCGCAACGGCGATGAGCCCTACACGTCCGTCCTGGACGCGATATCGCGCTGGCCCGAAACGGCGACGTGCGTCGCGGTTACTCTCCGGGGTGACTCGGTTCGCCTGGTGTCCTGCCACGGGCTGGCCGACCTTGTGGGGATGGTCGTCCGCCCCTCTCCGGCCTTCGACAACGCCGCGGGCCGCGCGACGGTACGGCGCCGCGTGCAGGCCAAGGGATGGCTCGACCGATGGGCCGGACTGCGGCTGGAGCTCTAGCGCTCACGCCAGGCGGAGGAGGGGTGACCCCACGACGGGACGTCGACAGATTCGAGCCGCTCGACAGCCGGGCCGCCGCGGACCGCTGACGTGGGCCGAGCAGACGGCCTCGTCGCCAGTTCCGATCGACTCGCGAGCGAACCTGAGAAGGGCCCGGGTCCGCTCCCCATGATCAGACGCACTCATCCCGGCGCGTACGCGTGCCTACGCCTTCCGGCCGTGGCCGGCAGGCCCCCCGCTACTTCGGTGGCGGCGATGTCGGTCGGTGCGGGTCGGGTCGACGGCTACCGCGTTTACTCGGTGGCGGGCTGGCGGGCCGCCGCGCAGGATGACCCGGTGGCATCGCCCGAGATGGTGTTATCCGATCTTCGTGACGCGTGGAGCCCTGCGCTGGCGGGTGGGCTCATGGGCCTGTACGTGCACGGCTCGCTGGTAGCCGGTGACTTCGCCGCGGATCGCAGTGATCTTGATCTGCTCGCGGTACTCGACAGCGACCCGGACGAGAACCTCCTCGCCGTGCTCGCGGGACTGCACACAGACCTCGACCGGCGACACCCGCGGTGGGCCGGCAGGATCGAGGTGGAATACGTGTCACTGGCTGCCGCGCGCGACGCGGCGCACGGTGGCACCGGCCGGGACCATGTCATTGCCCGGATCAGCCCCGGCGAAGTGCTGCATCTGTTACCTGCCACCACCCACCGCCTCGTGACCTGGGCCGCCGTCCGCGACCACGGCCGCAGCCTGCTGGGCCCCCCGGCCGACATCCTGCTACCCGCCGTCGACCCCAACCGCGTCCGCTCGGCTCTGCTGGACCACATCCGCGACTGGCCGGCCTGGGTGACCCGGATGAACACCTCCGGGGCCCAGTCCTACGCGGTGCTCACCCTCTGCCGGGCCTTCCAACGCCTCAAGAACGGCCAGCAACTGTCCAAGCGGCAGGCCGCCGACAGGACCATCACCGCCCGCCCCCGATGGGCGCACCTGATCATCTGGGCACGTGACTGGTGGTACGACTCCGGCCCGGACACCGACCCCGGCAGGGCCGACGACGTCCGGGCGTTCGTGAACGAACTCAGCGCCACGATCCTGGCCTCGGAGCCTGCCACGCACGTCGGCCTCAGCCGGTGACTGCCGGTCAAGGAGCCTGCTGTTCTCGGCAGTGACGCTCAATCGGCGGCAGAACTGCGCACCGGGCCGCCGACAACCCCACTGCTCGAACGCGTCCCTAGACCGCTCGAACCTCGGCGAGCCTTCTGACCGCGTACTCGTCGTCCCAGCAGACGGCGGCTTCCCATGCGGCCGACGCCTGTCCGGCGATGTCGAGCGCACCGTCGTCAAGGTCGGCGGCGTTGCCGGGCAGCACGAGGTCGAGGTCGGGGACGTCGACGTGCGACTCGTCCCAGTCGATCAGCGCGACCCGACTCGCGGTCATGCGGACGTTGCCAGGGTTGTTGGGGTTGCCGTGGACGACGCATGTCTGGCGCCCGGTGAGCCGCGCCCACGCCGCTCGGCAGCGAGCGACGCTCTCCGGGGGCATCGCGCCGAGGTCGATCCTCGTCCCGGTCTCGGCGTGCAGGAGGTCGGTCGACGATCGCCAGCCTGGCCGCTGCGGCCAGCCCCGCGTCAGCCGATGCAACTCGCGACGTCTCGTCGGCGGCTGACCTGCCACCCCTCGATCGCCGGCGCGGTCGCGCCCCAGTGGCGGAACTGCGTCGCACGTCAACTGTCGGACGACCCCTGTCCTCCGTCGACTGATCCGCGACACGTCAGAGCGCTGATCGCGACAATGAGGGCGCGCCGGTACGGAGGCCATGATCTCGACGAGCACGGGTGCTTCACGGTCATGGGTGCCGAGCGGCGGGAGTCTGAGGACGTTTCCGGCACGGTGTCGGATCCGCCTCGGGTCGTTCGTAGAACAGGTAAGGGCAGCCGGCCGGGCAAGGCAGTCGGAGACGGCCCGAGACTTGATCTAGTTCGATCGACCATCGCGAGGTAACGGCATGGGCAAGCTCATCTACGTGACGAACGTGTCGCTTGACGGCTACATCGAGGACGAACGGGGCGCGTTCGACTGGTTTCCGATCGGCGACGAGGTGTTCGCGTTCCACACCGACCTCCTGCGGTCCGTGGACACGTGTCTCTACGGGCGGCGCCTGTACGAGGCGATGGCCGTCTGGGAGACCGACGCCGCTCTGGCCGCGCAGTCCGATCTCATGGCCGACTTCGCGAGCGCCTGGCAGGCGGCGAGCAAAGTCGTGTACTCCACGACCCTCGCCGCGGTGTCGACTGCCGACACCCGACTCGAACGCCGTTTCGACGCCGCCGCGGTGCGCGAACTGAAGGCCACGGCCAGCAGCGATCTCACCGTAGGAGGCGCGAACCTCGCGACGCGGGCTTTCGAGGCCGGGCTGGTCGACGAGTGCCGGTTGTTCGTCCTGCCCGTTGTCGTCGGCGGGGGCAAGCCAGGGCTGCCGACGGGCATGCGCGCCGACCTTGAGCTCCTCGATGAGCGCCGCTTCCGAAACGGCGTCGTACACCTCCGCTACCGCCCTCTCGGACAGTGATCGACAGCCCTGTGCGATCGCTGGCGCTCGCATGACACGCGTAGCGCTGACGACTGGCGGACGGCGGCAGGTCCGGATGCTGTCGCCGGACGGCGAACGAACAAGGGTCTGGCACACTCAGCGGCGTGTTGGTCACCATCACGCTACGAAACGTCGGCACCGCTGCCATCACGGTTGGACTGCTCGTCGCCGTGCTGACCCTCGGGACCGCCAGCAACCGTCCATTCATCCTCGCTGGACTGCTCGTCCTCGTGGGCACTGGCCTGCGGTTGGAGGCTGCCGTCCGCGCTCGCAACACGCGCCACCAGGACACCAGCCACTGATCTTCATGGCAGTGCACGCAACATGACGATGTGGGCGCGGCCGAGACGGCCGAGACGGACGACTCCGCGCCGGGCGCTGCCGACTTCTCCGGTGCACTGCTGTGGCACCCGCTCGGCGTCCGACCCGTACACGTCATGGATGCGCACCTTGGGACGCTCGTTCCTCAGGTGGCCTCTTCCCCGCAGCCAGCCGAGGAAGCGTTGATGCAGCGCCCCCGCCGGCACCGAGGCCAGATCCTCGGAGGCGCCCACCAGTTGGGCACCCGGGCAGAGGGCCACGGAAATCGGCTTCAGATCGGCGGCACCGGGCCGTGCGTGCTCACGCGTGGCCTCCCCAACAGCGCCGCCGTCACTGCGATGATGACCGGATGCCGCTGTACGAGATGACGTCCAACGTGCTGGAGCCGGTGCCGTCCACCACCTTCACGGCGGAGCAAGTGCTGGAGCGGGCTGACCTGCAGCGGCTGCTTCGCGCGCGAATCGACATGATCGTCGACGGCGTGATGGTCGTGGCTGAGGAGTTCGGAGCCTTCACCGATGCTCGACGCCGTGTCGACCTGCTGGGGGTCGACCGCAGTGGCCGACTGGTCGTCATCGAGCTCAAGCGCACCAACGACGGCGGTCACGTGGAACTTCAGGCGCTGCGGTATGCCGCGATGGTGTCCGTCATGACCTTTGACGACCTCGTCGAACATCACGAGCACTATCTGGCCCAGGTCGAACCCGAAGCGGTCGACGAAGCCCGGTCCAGACTGGCGGAATTCCTCGAGGACACCGGCGGGGAGGAGACGGTGCTCAGCCGCGAAGTACGCCTGGTACTCGTGGCTGCCGGGTTCGACCGTGAGATCACCACGACTGTGCTCTGGCTGACCGACGTGTACGGACTTGACATCCGTTGCGTGAAGCTCACGCCGTACAAGGTCGCCGAAAGGCTGCTGCTGGACGTGCAGCAGATCATCCCGCTGCCCGAGGCCGGCGAACTGACCGTCCAGATCCGTCGTAAGCAGAGCCAGGCCCGGGCGGTCAGTGCCGATGGCCGCGACTGGACCCAGTACGAGATCGTCACTCCCGAAGGCCGCAGTCGTCCTCTGCGCAAGCGCTGGGCCGTGCTCACCATGGCGACAGCCCTACACAAGGCAGGAATTACCGCCCAACAGCTGAGCACCGCCATCCCACGCTCGAGATTCCTGCCAGTCGAGGGCCTGCTGAGCGGTGAAGAACTCGCCAAGGCGTTCCTAGCGACCTACCCGGGATCCACCAAACGCCTCGGCCGTTGGTTCCTCGACGCACCCCTGCACGATCAAGGACGCACCTGGGTCGTCTCCAAGATGTGGGGCACCAATACCGAGCCTGTCCTCGACCGACTCATCGCCTTGGCGCCAAGCCCCGAATTCAGCTATGAGCCGCTGGAGCCGGGTGCGGCTTGAGCGGTCCGCCACCACCGCACCTGGGAAGTCTCCGCACGTGGCGCGGATCGCGGCACAAGCAAGAAGGTAAACGAGGAACGCTGCTCCGAGCGGCCCGCAGGCACAACGGGCGGTCCAGCTCTGGCCTGGCGGTAGATTCCGCCTGTGATCCTGCCTGTCTTTCATGCGCGCCCGGAGTCCATGGGAAGCGCCCTGAGCGTTCCGCCGGCTCTGGCCAGCTGGGACACGGCTGGGTCACCTGGCCAGGTCCGCTTCGCCGCGTTTGCCGCCGACGTCCAGTCGGCCGTCGCCATGCAGTTGCGCGTCACACCGGATCCGCTCGCGCTGCGCGTGGACATCGGACTGCCGGACGAGGTGCCCCTGCTCGCGCTCAACGACCTCGACAACTACCTGTTTCCGCTCGTCCCGAAGTTGACCAAGGGCATCGGGCGGCAGTTCGCCTCGGTGTGGGCGACCAAGCGGCATGCAACGAGGTCCTCGGTCGCGGTGTGCCAGACGCACGCTGTCCAGGATCCCGGCGGGGTGTGCTCGCTGCAGGTGCACACGACTGCGTCAGCCAGTACCACCGCTTACAAGCGGCAGATCCGCGACCAGATCATCGCCGCTCCACCACTTCCCGATGGCGGTATCGCCCTCCAGCTTGCGTTCGTGGTCGGGCCCCGCCGCGCCTGGCCGAACCTGTGGAAGCCCACGATCGACTCGCTCGGCTCAATCCTGGGGAGTGACGCCGGTGCCCGCGAGTGGGACGTACGCGACGGCCGCATCACAGACCTCGGACTGCACTGCGTCATCGACCCCGCTGCGGGGAACCAGGTCACCATCGCGATCCGAGCCGACACAGTTGACAAGCAAGCGGCCCGCTGACGAGACGCCGATGCCACAGCAGCGGCGCTCAGATGATGCGGTGACGCAGGAGGGTTGCCCTGTCCCGGCGCGCCGGAGCCTACGACACCTCGTGACCCGCGTGTCTCGTCGCGGTTCACCCATCGGACATCGCTTGGCGCCGCTGCTGTCATCGGCCCGATCCCTGATCTTCGGGCCGGTGTCGGGGCTGGTGGTGATGGTGGGCGCGGCAGGTTTCGAACCTGCGACCCCTCGCTTGTAAGGCGAGTGCTCTCCCACTGAGCTACGCGCCCGGAACCCGTACGAGCGGGCCGGAGGGTGGCAAGCTTACCCTGCCCTCCACCGGCCCGGTCGTACGGCGTGCCCGGTGGGTCAGGCCGCGGCGGCGTCGGCGAGCGCCTTGCGCCAGCCCTGCTGGTCGCGCGCCTCGCCCGGCATGTTCATCTCGGCGAAGCGGACCACGCCGGCCTTGTCGATCACGAAGGTGCCCCGGTTGGCGATGCCGGCGACGTCGTTGAAGACGCCGTACGACTGGGCCACCGCGCCGTGCGGCCAGAAGTCGGCCAGCAGCGGGAACTGGTAGCCCTCCTTGTCGGCCCAGATCTTGTGGGCGTAGACGGAGTCGACGCTGACGGTCAGCACCTGGACGTCGTCGTTGACGTAGTCGTTGAGGTTGTCCCGCACCTCGCACAGCTCACCCTGGCAGATCCCGGTGAAGGCGAGGGGGTAGAAGACCAGCAGCACGGTGCGCTTGCCACGGAAGTCCGAGAGCCGGACCTCCTGGTTGTTCTGGTCCTTGAGCACGAAGTCCGGCGCCTCGGCGCCAACCTCGATCGGCATGCGAGCTCCTCAGGATGGGATCAGTTGGGCAACAGCCTGCCACACCCGGCAGCGGGCGCCGCCGGGTGACCGCCGACGTGGGCCTACTTCTTGCCCTTGGCCCCGCGGCGCAGGACGAGGCGGGCGCCGCTCCAGTCCCGGCCGGCGTTGACGGTGGAGGTCTGCTGGAGGCCGGCGGTGGGCGCGGACTCGGCGACCTCGCTCGGCTCGACGTGCCCCTCGCGCCCCGCCTTGGGCGTGAGCAGCCACACGACGCCGTTGTCGGCCAGCGGGCCGAGGGCGTCGACGAGGAGCTCGAAGAGATCACCGTCGCCGTCGCGGTACCAGACCAGCACCGCGTCGACCACCTCGTCGGTGTCCTCGTCGACCAGCTCTCCACAGCGGTCGGTCAGGGCGTCCCGGAGATCCTGGTCGACGTCGTCGTCGTACCCCATCTCCATGACGACCATCCCCGGTTCGATCCCGAACCGGTCCGCCAGGCTGCGTACCCCGTCGGCGGCCTGACCAGCGGTCGCGCTCACTGTCGCGTGCCTCCTCATCTCATCCCTGCCCGCGGCGTCGCGTCGACGCCGTCAGGCAAAGTCCACACAGTTGTGGCTCCCCGCGCAAGTGGCGCACCGGGTGGAACGGAATTTACCGTGCCAGGAGCGCGCGGGCACCCTGGGTAATTGCTTCCTCGGAGACCAGAACGTGACGGGCCGCCGGACCTAATGGTACAAACGAGTCAACTCCGGCCACCCGCCGCGCCGCCCCGACATATCCGGCGTCCACCAGGGCCGCGATGACCCCCTCGCCGACCCCGCCGGAGCGGCGGGTCTCGTCCACCACCAGCACCCGGCCGGTGGCCGCCGCCTCGCGGATGACGTCGGCCACCGGCAGCGGGGACAGCCAGCGCAGGTCCACCACCCGGGTGCCGATCCCCTCGTCGGCGAGGGTCGCCGCCGCGCGCAGCGACATCGGCACTCCGTTACCGAACGTGATGATGGTGACGTCCTCGGCGGAGCCGACGCCGTAGACGCGGGCCCGGCCGACCGGCACGTGACCGCCGGTCCACGCGCCGGGTTCGGCGTAGTGGGCCAGCCACTCACCGTCACCATCGGCGTACAGGTCGCGGGTGTGGTAGAGCGCGATCGGCTCCAGGAAGACGCAGACGGCGCCGTCCACCGCCGCGCTGGCCAGGCAGGTGCGCAGCATGGGCGCGGCGTCGTCCGGCCGCGCCGGTACGGCGATCACCAGACCCGGCACGTCCCGGAGTACGGCCACCGAGTTGTCGTTGTGGAAGTGCCCGCCGAGGCCCTCCTGGTAGGCCAGGCCCGCCACCCGCACCACCATGGGATTGCGGAACGCGCCCTGCGAGAAGAACTGCATCGTGGCGGCCTCGCCGCGCAGCTGGTCCTCGGCGTTGTGCAGGTACGCCAGGTACTGGATCTCGGGCACGGGCAGCATCCCGGCCAGCCCGGCACCGAGCCCCAGCCCGAGGATCGAGGTCTCGTCGAGCAGCGTGTCGAAGACCCGGGCCGCGCCGAAGCGGTCCCGCAGCCCCCCGGTCACCCCGTGCACGCCACCCTTGGCGCCGACGTCCTCGCCGAACACGGCCATCTGCGGGTGGTCGAGCATCCCGTCGGCGAGCGCGGCGTTGATGCTCTGCGCCAGCGTCAGCGGGCCGGCCAGCTCGGGCGGCTCGCCACCGAACGCCTCCGTCCGGGCGGCGGCGCCGGGGCCGGCGGCGTGGGCCGCCGCGTCGGCCACCGCCCGGGCGAGCCGTGCGGGCCGGCGGGGGGCCAGCGGGGCCACCACCTCCGCGGGCGCGGTCAGCTTCGGCTCGTCCAGCACCTCCTCGGCGATCCGGCGCACCTGCCAGCCGATCTCGTCGTAGCGGGCCAGCAGTTCCTCGCCGGTGGCGACCCCGGCCGCCACCAGCAACCGCGCGGTGCCGGCCAGCGGGTCGCGGTCGAGGTCGGCGGCGATCTCCCCGGTGCTGCGGTAGGCGGTCTCGGCGTCCGTGCCGGCGTGCCCCATCAGCCGCACGGTCGACAGGTGCAGCACGGCGGGACGGCGGTGCCGGCGCACCCAGGCCGCCGCCTCGGCCCCGACCTCGTACGCCCGCACCAGGTCGTCGCCGTCGGCGGCGAAGTAGCGGACACCCGGCTTGGACCGCAGCGTCGTCTGCACCCACCCCTTCGGGGAGCGGACGCTGATGCCGAAGCCGTTGTCCTCGCAGACGAAGAGCACCGGGATGCGCAGGCCGGTGTGGTCGTACCAGCCGGCGGTGTTGAACGCGGCGGTGGCGCTGGCGTGGTTGACCGAGGCGTCGCCGAACGAACAGACCACGATGGCGTCCGGCGGCCAGGGCGCCTGCGCGCCGGCGTCGCGCCGGCCGGAGGTCTCCCGCCGGCGGAGCCGTTCCACCGCCAGCCCCATCCCGACGGCGCGGGGCAGGTGCGAGGCGATGGTGGAGGTGGTCGGGACGACGGCCAGGTCGGCGCGGCCGAAGACCTTGTGCCGCCCGCCGGCGATCGGCTCGCGGCTGGAGGCGACCATGCCCCGCAGGACGTCGCGGGCCGCGTCGGCGTACCCCCGGGCCAGCGGCCGGTCCACGACGGACCCGGCGCCGCCGGCCGACTGGTCCTCGTCGAGGGCGTGCGGCCCGGAACCGTCGCTGGACCCCGCGGGCTCCGCCTCGGCGTCGGCCGGTCGGTCGGTCGCCCTCGGCCCGGTCGCGGGCGTGTCGGCCGGCGTCGGCCCGGCGGCCTGGGCGGCGCGGACGCAGTAGAAGGCCCCCGAGCGGTAGTGCAGCAGCGCGGGGTCCGTGGCACGCAGCGCGGCGGCGACCGCGGCGTTGCCCTCGTGGCCCGCGGAGCCGACCGTGTGGAAGCCCTCGCCGAAGCTGCTCAGCCAACGCCCGGCCAGGTCGAGCTGGCGGCTGGTGGCCTGCGCGTCGAAGAGGTCCAACGCCCGTGCGCCGGTCAACGTCGTGTCGTCGGTGACCGGCCGTGCCGGGTCACGCCGCTGCGGCGGGGTGGCCAGCGCGGCCAGCGTCTCCCGGAACCGGTCGTCGAGATCTTGCGGGGTGGTCACGTCGGACAGCATTACCGACGAGCGGCCCGCGCGCCCACTCGGACACGGACGTCGCGGTGTGGATCAGTCGTCGTCGCACCGCTCGGGGCAGCCACCGTCGGAGATCTTCCAGACCAGCTCGCGCAGGGTCGCCAGCTCCCACGCGGTGAGCCCGGCGAGCAGCCGGGAGTCCGACATGACCTGTCGCACCCGGGCCCGCACCTGCCGCCCCGGCCCGGTCACCACCAGCGTCTTCAGCCTGCGGTCGGCGGGGTCGGCGCGTCGCTCGACGAGCCCGGCCCGCTCCAGCTTGTCGACCAGGGCCGTCACGTTGGAACGGTCGCAGCCCAGCCCTTCGGCGAGGTCGCGGGCCGGCAGCGGGCGGTCGGGATCCAGCTCGTGCAGCGCCCGTGCGGTCGCGGGGGTCAGCCCCAGCCCGGCGATCTCCGCGTCCTGGTGGTGGCGCAGCGCGGCGGCGACATGGGTGATGCGACGCACCACGTCGCCGGCGAGCGCCGCGCGGTCGGCGGGATCCGGCGGGTCGGAGGAGACGGTGTGCGGCGCCATGGCAGACATCGTACTCACGTCAACAGTTCAGCAGCTCCACCATCTGCCGGCCCGCCGGACGGGCGGTCAGCCGGGGAGGAAGGAGAAGCGGACGGTACGGGTGGGGTTGTCGCCGTTGGGGTCGACCAGACAGACCGACTGCCAGGTGCCGAGCGCCAACCGCCCGTCGATCACCGGCAGCGTCGCGTACGGGGGCACGAACGCCGGCAGCACGTGGTCCCGCCCGTGGCCGGGCGAGCCGTGCCGGTGCCGCCAGCGGTCGTCGGTGGGCAGCAGGTCGTCGAGCGCGGCGAGCAGGTCGTCGTCGGAACCGGAGCCGGTCTCGATGATCGCCAGCCCGGCGGTGGCGTGCGGCACGAAGACGTGCAGCAGGCCGTCGCCCTGCCCCGCGACGAACCGCCCGGCCTCCGCCGTGATGTCCCGGACGGTCGGCCGCGCCCCGGTCTGGACGGTGATCACCTCACTGCGCATACGACGCATTCTGCCCGAGGGGGTCGCCGGCCGCCCACTTCCCACCGGGCGGCCCCGTTGCGCAAAGTTACCGACGGGTACCTGTGTCGCGCGTCGCGTCTCCGGGCGGTGGGCGTGACGGCGGGTGCCACCAGGAGGCAGGATGGCCCTAGAGACCTATCCCACACAGAACCGAGGGAACGCCTGTGGCTACGGAACGCAAGCGCCCGGTGATCACCGCTGGTCTGCCGAGCCAGCTTCCGGACATCGACCCTGAAGAGACCGGCGAATGGGTCGAGTCGCTCGACGGTGTCATCGACGAGCGCGGGACCAAGCGCGCCCGCTACGTCATGCTGCGCCTGCTGGAGCGGGCCCGCGAGCGCCAGGTCGGGGTGCCGTCGCTGACCACCACCGACTACATCAACACGATCCCGCCGGAGCACGAGCCGTGGTTCCCGGGCGACGAGCATGTGGAACGGCGGATCCGGGCGTACGTCCGGTGGAACGCGGCCATGCTGGTGCACCGGGCGCAGCGCCCCGAGATCGGCGTCGGCGGCCACATCTCCACCTTCGCCAGCTCGGCCTCGCTCTACGAGGTGGGCTTCAACCACTTCTTCCGCGGCAAGGACCACCCGGGCGGCGGGGACCACATCTTCTACCAGGGCCACGCCTCCCCCGGCATGTACGCGCGGGCCTTCCTGGAGGGGCGGCTCACCGAGCACCAGCTCGACGGGTTCCGCCAGGAGCTGTCGCACCCGGGCGGCGGCCTGCCGTCGTACCCGCACCCACGGCTCATGCCGGACTTCTGGGAGTTCCCCACGGTCTCCATGGGCCTGGGCGGGCTGAACGCGATCTACCAGGCGCGCTTCAACCGCTACCTGTACCACCGGGGCATCAAGGACACCTCGGACCAGCAGGTGTGGGCCTACCTGGGCGACGGCGAGATGGACGAGCCGGAGACCCTGGGCGCGATCGGCGTGGCCGCCCGCGAGGAGCTGGACAACCTCACCTTCGTGATCAACTGCAACCTCCAGCGGCTCGACGGGCCGGTGCGCGGCAACGGCAAGGTCATGCAGGAGCTGGAGGCGTTCTTCCGGGGCGCCGGCTGGAACGTCATCAAGGTGGTCTGGGGCCGCGAGTGGGACCCACTGCTCGCCGCGGACACCGACGGCGCGCTGGTCAACCTGATGAACACCACGCCCGACGGTGACTACCAGACCTACAAGGCGGAGTCCGGGGCGTACGTCCGGGAGCACTTCTTCGGCCGCGACCAGCGCACCCGCAAGATGGTCGAGCACCTCAGCGACGACGAGATCTGGAACCTCAAGCGGGGCGGGCACGACTACCGCAAGCTCTACGCGGCCTACAAGGCGGCGATGGAGCACACCGGCCAGCCGACCGTGATCCTGGCCAAGACGATCAAGGGTTGGACGCTGGGCTCGCACTTCGAGGGCCGCAACGCCACCCACCAGATGAAGAAGCTGACGCTGGAGGACCTGAAGACCTTCCGCGACCGGCTCTACCTGGACATCCCGGACAAGGCGCTGGAGGACAACCCCTACCTGCCGCCGTACTACACCCCGGGCGAGAAGTCCGACGAGATGACCTACCTCAAGGAGCGGCGCCAGCAGCTCGGCGGCTACCTGCCGTCGCGGCGCTCCGGGCAGAAGCGGCTGGCCATCCCCGGCCCGGAGCGCTTCGCCGACGTCAAGCGCGGCTCGGGCAAGCAGAAGGTGGCCACCACGATGGCCTTCGTCCGCCTGCTCAAGGACGTGATGAAGGACAAGGAGTTCGGCAAGCGCTGGGTGCCGATCATCCCGGACGAGGCCCGCACCTTCGGCATGGACTCGCTCTTCCCGACGCAGAAGATCTACTCGCCGCACGGCCAGCGCTACACCTCCGTCGACCGGGAGCTGTTCCTGTCGTACAAGGAGGCCGTCGGCGGGCAGATCCTGCACGAGGGGATCAACGAGGCCGGCTCGGTCGCGTCGTTCACGGCCGCGGGCTCGGCGTACGCCACCCACGACGAGCCGATGATCCCGATGTACATCTTCTACTCGATGTTCGGGTTCCAGCGCACCGCCGACGGGCTGTGGGCCGCCGCCGACCAGATGGCCCGGGGCTTCCTGCTCGGCGCCACCGCCGGCCGGACCACGCTCAACGGTGAGGGTCTCCAGCACGAGGACGGTCACTCGCTGCTGATCGCCGCCACCAACCCGGCGGTGGTCGCGTACGACCCGGCGTTCGCGTTCGAGATCGCGCACATCGTGGAGAACGGCCTGCACCGCATGTACGGCGAGGCGCAGGAGAACGTCTTCTACTACCTCACGATCTACAACGAGCCGATCCTGCAGCCGGCGGAGCCGGAGGGGGTCGACGTCGAGGGCGTGCTCAAGGGCATCTACCGCTACTCCCCCGCGCCGTCGGTGGGCGACGACGCGCCGAAGGCCAACGTGCTCGCCTCGGGCACCGGGATGCAGTGGGCGCTCAAGGCGCAGCAGCTGCTGGCCCAGGACTGGGGCGTGGCCGCCGACGTCTGGTCGGTGACCTCTTGGACGGAGCTGCGCCGCGACGCGGTGCTGTGCGAGGAGCACAACCTGCTCAACCCGGGCGAGGAGCAGCGGGTGCCGTACATCCAGCAGAAGCTGGCCGACGCCGAGGGCCCGAAGGTCGCGGTCAGCGACTGGATGCGCGCGGTGCCGGACCTGATCGCCCGCTGGGTGCCCGGCGACTACACCTCGCTCGGCACGGACGGGTTCGGCATGTCCGACACCCGGCACGCCCTGCGTCGGCACTTCCACGT
The DNA here is from genome assembly GCF_036902715.1 of Micromonospora sp. CPCC 205546. NCBI lineage: Bacteria > Bacillati > Actinomycetota > Actinomycetes > Micromonosporales > Micromonosporaceae > Micromonospora > Micromonospora sp. CPCC 205546. Next base: position 93,466 of record NZ_JBAKHL010000017.1, on the reverse strand, counting down.
CGACGCCGAGTCGGTCGTCGTCGCGACGCTGCGGCAGCTCGCCCTGCGCGGCACGGTGCCGGCGAACGTGCCGGCCGAGGCGGCCAAGAAGTACGCCATCGAGGACGTGAACGCGGCCCCGGTCGGCGAGACCGGCGGCGACAGCTAGGACGTACGCGGCGAAGGGCCCGGCGCATCCCGCGCCGGGCCCTTCGTCATTGCCGGACGAGCGAACCGGCGGTGGTCCCGGAGTCCCTGGCGGGGACACCGGGCCACCGCCGTCGCGGGTGACGCCAGGACGTGCCCGGCTCAGCCGACGGCGGCCAGATCGGTCAGCCGGGCGAGCGAGTCCTCCAGGTCGGCGCCGACCCTGCGCAGGCCGAGGCGGAGCAGGGCGGCCTTGACCGGACCGGCCGGCCAGCGTACGACGATGAGTCGCACGATCGTCCCGCCCTCCTCCTCGTCGGCGGTGAGCTGGACGTAGATCTCGGTGCGCGCCTCCGCTCGGGCACCGGCGCCCTTGGCACGTTCGCGCCAGCCGATCAGGGTCGGTTCCTGGTAGGCGATCACCTCGGCCTCATGCGCGGCGCCACGTCCGGCCTGGACGAGTTGTCGGCGCCCGAAGCCCTCGCCCGAGAGCACCTCGGCCGCACGGACCCCCGCCAGCCAGGCCGGCAACTGCTCGGCCCGCTGCACGACGTCCCAGACCGCTTCCACTGGCGCCATCACGTGCGCACTGCGTTCCACGAGGATCATTTCCGTCTTTCCTCCAGTGAGGACATCCCACGATATCGGCACTCTATGCGCAAATTCGGACGTACCGGGACGGGTTTGGAAAAGACACGCCGAAATCCATTGCGCTGCGGCGACGGACGGCCTATGGCGCATCGATCGACCGCACTCTAGAGTCGCGAGCACGATTCACGTACGACGGGAGGGCGCATGTCGACCGCAGCGATGCCCGAGTTCCCCGCCGGATTCCGCTGGGGAGTGTCCACCTCCGCCTACCAGATCGAGGGCGGCGTCGACGCGAACGGGCGGGGAGCGTCCATCTGGGACACCTTCGCCCACACCCCCGGGCGGATCGCCGACGGCAGCACCGGCGACGTGGCCTGCGACCACTACCACCGGCACGCCGAGGACGTCGCGCTGCTGGCCGGGCTGGGCGTCTCGGCGTACCGCTTCTCGATCGCCTGGCCCCGGGTGCGGCCCACCGGCGACGGCCCGGTCGACGCGCGCGGCCTGGACTTCTACGACCGGCTCGTCGACGACCTGCTCGCCCACGGCGTCGACCCGGTCGCCACGCTCTTCCACTGGGACCTCCCACAGGCCCTCGAGGACGCGGGCGGCTGGCTGAACCGGGACACCGCCCACCGCTTCGCCGAGTACGCCGACGCGACCGCCGCCCGCCTCGGCGACCGGGTGAAGCTCTGGATCACCCTCAACGAGCCGTTCATCCACATGAGCCTCGGGCACGGCACGGGCGAGCACGCCCCCGGCCGGACGCTGCTCTTCGACGCCTTCCCGGTGGCCCACCACCAGCTCCTCGCCCACGGCCTCGCCGTCTCCGCCCTGCGGACGCGCACCACGAGCCCGGTGGCCGTCGCGAACAACTACTCGCCGGTGCGCCCGGCCGGGGACACCGACGCCGACCGGGCGGCCGCCGCGGCGTACGAGGCGCTGCACAACCGGCTCTTCACCGACCCGCTGTTCGGCCGGGGCTACCCCGACGGGCTGGGCTTCGACACTGCCGTGGTGCGCGCCGACGACCTCGACGTCATCGCCGCGCCGATCGACGTGCTGGGCGTCAACTACTACAACCCCACCGGCGTACGCGCCCCGCAGGAGGGCTCGCCCCTGCCGTTCGAGTTCGTGCCGCTCGACGGATACCCGCGCACCGCCTTCGACTGGCCGGTCGCCCCCGACGGGCTGCGCGAGCTGCTCGGCTGGCTGCACCGCACGTACGCCGACGACCTGCCGCCGATCCAGGTCACCGAGAGCGGCTGCGCGTACGACGACGCGCCCGACGCCGACGGCCGGGTGCACGACCCGCAGCGGATCGCCTACCTCGACGGGCACCTGCGCGCCGTGCGCGCCGCCATCGACGACGGCGTGGACGTGACCGGCTACTTCGTCTGGTCGCTGCTCGACAACTGGGAGTGGGCGGAGGGCTTCACCAAGCGCTTCGGCCTCGTGCACGTCGACTTCGACACCCGGGTGCGCACGCCCAAGTCCTCGTACGCCTGGTTGCGTGACCTGATCGCGCGGCCGTGAGCACCGTCGACCCGACGCCGGCGTCGCTTCCGGCGGCGCTGGCCGAGCCGACCGCGCCCGTACGGCGAAGGTGGATCGCCCTGATCTTCGCCGCCAACCTCGGGGTCTGGATGGCGTTCTTCACGCCGATCCAGGTGCTGCTGCCGCAGCAGCTCGAGCGGATCGCGCCGGCCGACAAGGAGACCGCGCTGGCCCTGGTCACCGGCCTCGGCGCGCTCGCCGCGGTGCTCGCCAACCCCCTCGCCGGGGCGCTGTCGGACCGCACCTGCCTGCGGCTGGCCGGGCGCGAGTTCGGCCGGCGGCACGTCTGGACCGCCGGCGGCGCGCTGCTCGGCGCGGCGGCCCTGGTGTTGCTGGCGCAGCAGCGCACCGTCGCCGGGGTCGCGCTCGGCTGGGTCGCCGCGCAGGTCTGCTTCAACGCGATGCTGGCCAGCCTGACCGCCGCCGTGCCGGACCGGGTGCCGGTCGCCCAGCGCGGCGGCGTCTCCGGCTGGGTCGGCATCCCCCAGGCGCTGGGGCTGGTGCTCGGGGTGGTGCTGGTCACCGCCGTGGTGAGCGGAACCGCCGCCGGCTACGCGGCGATGGCGGCGGCGGTGGTGCTGCTGGCCCTGCCGTTCGCGCTGCTCACCGCCGACGACGCGCTGCCCCGGGCGCACCGTCCGGCGCTGCGCTGGCGCGCCCTGCTCGCGTCGATGTGGATCTCGCCGCGCCGCCACCCCGACTTCGGCTGGGCCTGGATCACCCGGTTCCTGGTGCAGCTCGGCAACGCGCTCGGCACGCTCTACCTGCTCTACTTCCTCACCGACGAGGTGCGCCACGCCGACCCCGCGGGCGGGCTGCTGGTGCTGATCCTGCTCTACACCGCCGGCCTGGCGGCCACCGCCGTGGTGGCCGGGCGGCTGTCGGACCGCTCCGGCCGACGCAAGGTCTTCGTGATCACCGCCGGTGGGATCATGGCGGTCGCCGCGCTGCTGCTGGCCGTCGCGCCGGTCTGGCCGGTGGCCGTGGTCGCCGCGCTGCTGCTCGGCGCCGGCTACGGCGTCTACCTGTCGGTGGACGCCGCGCTCATCACCCAGGTGCTGCCGGCCGCGGCCGACCGGGCCAAGGACCTGGGCGTGATCAACATCGCCAACTCCGCCCCGCAGGTGCTCGGTCCGGCGATCTCCGCCCCGCTCGTGGTGCACCTCGGCGGCTATCCGGTGCTCTACGCGGTCACCGCGGCGGTGACGGTACTGGGCAGCGTGCTGGTGCTCAAGATCCGCTCGGTGCCCTGAGCCGCACCCCTGGCGGAATCGGGTCGCGGGCCGCCGTAGGCTGGAGGACGTGACGGTACGTGTGCGCTTCGCCCCCTCCCCGACCGGTATGTTCCACGTCGGCGGCGCCCGCTCGGCGTTGCAGAACTGGATCTACGCCAAGCAGCAGGGCGGGGTGTTCGTGCTCCGCATCGAGGACACCGACGCGGCCCGCAACAAGCCGGAGTGGATCGAGGGCATCCTCTCCGCGCTGGACTGGATCGGCATCGAGCGCGGCGCCTACGAGGGCCCGCACTTCCAGTCGGAGTACGCGGACGAGCACCGGGCCGCCGCCGCGCGGCTGCACGAGTCCGGCCGCGCGTACTACTGCGACTGCACCCGCGAGGCCGTGCAGGCCCGCACCGGCTCCCAGTACCAGGGTTACGACGGCTTCTGCCGCGACCGCGGCCTGCCGGCCGGCGAGGGGCGCGCCCTGCGCTTCCGCACGCCGGACGAGGGCGAGACCGTGGTGGTCGACCTGATCCGCGGCGAGCCCACCTTCGAGAACAAGCTGATCGAGGACTTCGTCATCGCCCGGGGCGACGGCTCGCCGGTCTTCCTGCTCGCCAACGTGGTCGACGACATGACCATGGGGATCACCCACGTGATCCGGGCCGAGGAGCACCTGCCCAACACCCCGAAGCAGCAGCTGCTCTGGGACGCCCTCGGGGTCAAGCCGCCGATCTGGGCCCACGTGCCGGTGGTGGTCAACGAGAAGCGGCAGAAGCTCTCCAAGCGCCGGGACAAGGTGGCCCTGGAGGCGTTCCGCGACGAGGGCTACCTCGCCACGGCGATGCGCAACTACCTGATGCTGCTCGGCTGGGCGCCGTCGGGCGACCGGGAGATCGTCGAATGGTCGGTGATCGAGGACGAATACCGGCTGGAGGAGGTCAACCCCTCCCCGGCGTTCTTCGACGAGAAGAAGCTGCGGGCGTTCAACGGCGAATACATCAGGGCGCTCGGCGTCGAGGAGTTCGTCGAGGCCTGCCGGCCGTGGCTGACGGGCACCGGCACCATCGCGCCGCCGCCGTGGCAGCCGGAGGAGTTCGACGCGGACGCCTTCGCCGCCGTCGCCCCGCTGGCGCAGACCCGCATCGCGGTGCTCAGCGAGATCGTGCCGAACGTCGACTTCCTCTTCCTCGACGCGCCGCTGATCGACGAGGCCGCCTGGGCCAAGGCGATGAAGGAGGGCTCCGCGGAGCTGTTGGACGCCGCCACGGCGGCGTTCGAGGCGGTGGAGTCGTGGGACGCGGAGACGCTCAAGTCGACGCTGGAGGCGGTCGGCGCCGAGCGCGGGCTCAAGCTCGGCAAGGCCCAGGCCCCGGTGCGCGTCGCGGTCACCGGGCGCACCGTCGGCCTGCCGCTGTTCGAGTCGCTGGAGGTGCTCGGCCGCGAGCGCGCCCCCAGCCGGGCGCGCGCCGCCGGGGCCCGCGTGGTCTGAGCCGTCACCGGGTCGTACCCGTCAGCGCCCGGACCGGCGATCGGTCCGGGCGCTGACGTCTCCGCGCGGGGCGCTGACGTCTCCGGTGCCGCGGATGCGGCTCAGCGGCGGGCGGAGCGGCGGCGCAGCAGCAGGCCGGCGGCGAGGGCGGCGAGCAGGACCACGCCGCCGAGCGCCCACAGCCAGCCGCGACCGGCCGCGCCGTCGCTCGTCTGCGCCGCGGGCACCGCGGATCCCGGCGAGCCCGTATCCGTGCCCGCCGGAGCGGGTGCGGCCGAGGTCGGCCCGGTGCCGGCCGACGGCGGTACGGCCGACGCCGGGGCGCTCGGGCCGGCGGTGCCCGCGCCGCTCGGCGCCTCGGCGGGGGTGCCCGTGGTGAGGGTGAACCGCACCTCCCCGGAGACCGGGTGCCCGTCGCTGGATGCCACCCGGTAGTCGACGACGTAGAGCCCGGCCCGGCCCGGCTCGAACGGCACGCTCACCCGGGAGCCGGAGAAGGTCGGCGCGCCGCCCAGCGCGGCCACATTGTCCGGGCCGGTGACTGTGATCTTCGTCGTACCCGGGTCCACCTTGGCCAGGAACCGCAACTCGATCCGGGCCGGCGCCTCGGCCAGCCGGGCGCCGTTGCGCGGATCGCTGCCGGTCAGCGAGTTGTGGGCGGCCGCCGGCGCGGCCGGCAGCAACAACGACACACCGAGCGCCACGCCGACCACCACTGGCCAGGTACGTGCCGTACGTGGGAACCTGCCCCCCATGAACCCCTCCGTAAAGGTACGATCCGCCCGCTGATCCACGGCCGCTGTTCATTGGTCGGGCCAGGATCACAGATAGTTCCAATTACTGTTTCACGAGCTGCAACCGATCGACGTTCTGCGCAGTCTTGAGGGTGGCACCCGGTACGGGTTCGGTCACCCCGTCAGCCGACCAACGCGTGACCTGCAGCAAGCCATCCATCGAACGGGGCGAGGAGGCGGCGATGGTCCGAACGATGCGGCGGTTGGTCGCGATGGTGACGGGCGGGCTCGCGGCGGCGGTGCTGTCGCTCGGTGCGGCCGGGACGGCGACGGCGGCGCCGAAGTCCCCACCGGCCGGGGTGGAGATCACCGGGGAGGGGTTGTCGGAGCCGCTGCGGCTGCGCGCCGAGGCCCACCCGACGCACGTGGTGGCGGTCATCGACCAGGTCAACTTCCTCGGCCGCACGGGGCAGGCCAAGGGCCCGAAGGCGGCCGACCTCGGCCCCAAGTACACCGTCGTGGTGTTCGCCGGCGACGTTCCGAAGCAGACCTACGACCTCTACCCGAAGGCGGTCGGTGGGCCGCGCGTCTACCGCCCGGCCAAGCAGCCGGACGCCCGCAAGGCCGTCGCGGGCTGGTTCCTCGGCCGGCTCAGCATGTCGGAGACGCTCCGCACGGCCGGGGTCCCGCTGGAGCGGCAGTTCGACACCGTCAGTGGCGGCGTCGGCGGCGGGGAACGGGTCATCCCGGAGGACGCCCTCAACCCCGCGAAGGACATCGACGAGGCGCTCGGCGAGTTGCAGCGGCTGCTGCTGCTCAACGTCGCCGTGGTGCTGGTCATCACGTCGGGGCTGGCCGGGATCGCGCTGCTGGTGCGTCGCCGCACCCGCTGACCCCGCCGCCCGCTGACCGGCCGCCCTGCGCCGGTCGCGGGCCGGCGTAACCGGGCGGGCGCCGGCGCCGACCGCCAGCGCCTCGCTCCGCGGGAGGACGGGCCCGGGCTCAGACCTCCAGGACCACCTTGCCGCGCACGTGCCCCTCCTCCACCATGCGCTGCGCGTCCGCTGCCTGCGCCAGCGCGAACGTCCGTTCTACGTGGACGCCCAGCCGGCCGGCGTCGACCAGCCCGGCGAGCACGCCGAGGTCCATCGTCGACGGCTTCACGAACAGGTAACTGCCGCCCAGCCGGGTGACGTGCTCCGGATCGGCGGTGGAGATCAGCCGCGCGGGACGGGTGATCAACTCGGCCGACACGTCGAGCGCGTCGCCGCCGAACAGGTCGAGCACCACGTCGACCCCGTCGGGCGCGACCGCGCGCACCCGGTCGGCCAACCCGTCGCCGTACGCGACCGGCTCGGCGCCCAGCGACCGGACGAAGTCGTGGTTGTCCGGGCCGGCCGTACCGATCACGCGGTCGGCGCCGAGCGCGCGGGCGATCTGCACCGCGAGGTGGCCCACGCCGCCGGACGCCCCGTGCACCAGCACCGTGTCGCCGGCACCGGTGCGGGCCGCCTGGAGCGCCTGGTAGGCCGTGAGGCCGGCCAGGGGCAGGCCGGCCGCCTCGGCCCAGGACGCCTGGACCGGCTTGTCCGCCAGCGTCCGCTCGGGCGCCGGGACGAGTTCGGCGTACGTGCCGTACTGGACGTGGTCGCGTCGGACGTAACCGACGACCTCGTCGCCCACCGTGAACCCGGTCACCGCCGGGCCGACCGCCTCGACCACCCCCGCCGCGTCCCAGCCCGGCACGAGCGGGAAGTGGCCCGGGATCGCGCCGGCGAGGTGCCCCTCGCGCACCTTCCAGTCGACCGGGTTCACCCCGGCCGCCCGGACCCGCAGGAGGACCGTGTCCGGGCCGACGGGCGGGGTGGGCAGCTCGCGCAGGGTCAGCAGGTCGGCCGGGCCGTACGCGTCGATCGCGATCGCCTTCACACCGACCACGCTAGCGGGCGGACGGCGCCGCCGTGGTCAGCACCAGCGGCGTGGCGGCCGCTCGCGGCGGGTGCCGCGCTGCCGCGGGCGGACCGGGCCGTGCCGGTGTCCGCCGGCCCAGCCCGGCAGGTCGCTGCGGCAGCCCTGGTTCGCCGGCTCCGCCTCGCCCGCCGCAGCCGGTTCGGCGACGCGCTGCCTGGGCACCGCGACGTCGTCGTCGGGGCGCTCGGGTGCGCGGCCCGGGTGCTCCGGCGCGTGGGCCGGGAACCCCCCGGGCGGGCGGCGATGCTTGGCCGCCGCCTGCTGCTCGTGGTGGCCCGGCCGGCAGGGCTCGCCCTGGGCGCAGCCGTGCTCGGCCTCCCCGTGCGCCATCGGAGTCTCCTCACGCTCGCCCCGCCCACCGGGGTCGCTCCGACGGGCCCTGTCACCGTACTGGCCCACCCCGACTCCCACGCAGCCACCCGACTCCCCCACCGCGCACCTCCCCCTCCCCTGGCGATCATGGAGTTGTGGTGGGAATTTCGTACGCCCGTGCAGCTTTCGTCCCCCACCACGACTGCACGATCGGCGAAAGCGGGCGGGGGCTGCCCGGGGCCCAGGCGCAGGTCGGGGCGTGTCAGGCTGGGGCGGTGAGCGAGCCGGGCGGGACGGAACTGTCGGCCACGCTGCGCCGGATCGAGCGGGCGGCGGGGGCGCTGGCCAGCGCCAGCGTGGCCCGGATGGACGAGGCGCTGCCCTGGTTCCGCGGCCTGCCGCCCGATCACCGCTCCTGGGTGATGCTGGTGGCCCAGGCCGGTGCCCGGTCGCTGGTGCAGTGGCTGCGTGACGGGGGCGGCACGGCGGACAGCACCCAGGAGGTCTCGGACGAGGTCTTCGCCACCGCGCCGCAGGCGCTCGCCCGCTCGATCAGCCTCCAGCAGACCGTCGCGCTGGTGAAGGTGATGATCGACGTGGTCGAGGAGCAGGTCGCGTACCTGGCCGCGGAGGGCGAGGAGCAGCAGTTGCGCGAGGCGGTGCTGCGCTTCTCGCGGGAGATCGCCTTCGCCGCCGCCCGCGTGTACGCGCGGGCCGCCGAGTCGCGCGGCTCGTGGGACGCCCGGTTGCAGGCGTTGCTGGTGGACGCGTTGCTGCGCGGCGACTCGCCGGACGTGCTGGCGAGCCGGGCGGCGGCGCTCGGCTGGGCGGACGCCCCGCCGGTGGCGGTGGCGGTCGGCCGCTCCCCCGGCGGGGAGGTCTCCGCCGTGCTGCACACCGTGCACCGGCAGGCCCGGCGCATCGACACGGAGGTGATCGGCGGGGTGCACGGCGACCGGTTGGTCATCGTGCTCGGGGGCGCCGCCGATCCGGTCGCGGCCACCGGCAAGCTGCTCGGCGCGTTCGGCGACGGGCCGGTGGTGGTCGGGCCGGCCGTGCCGAGCCTGGACGAGGCGACCGAGTCGGCACGCGCCGCGCTGGCCGGCTTCCGGGCCGCCCCCGCCTGGCCGACCGCGCCCCGGCCGGTGCCGGCGGACGACCTGCTGCCGGAGCGGGCGCTGGCCGGGGACGCGGAGGCGCGCCGACGGCTGCGCCACGACGTCTACGCCGCGCTGGTGCGCTCCGGCGGGGAACTGCTGGAGACCCTCGACGCCTTCTTCGCGGCCGGCGGCACGCTGGAGAGCGCCGCGCGATCCCTCTTCGTGCACCCGAACACGGTGCGCTACCGGCTGCGGCGGATCTGCGACGTCACCGGCTTCTCGCCGCTCGCGGCGAGGGACGCGTTCGCGCTCCAGGTGGCCCTCACCGTCGGCCGGCTCGACCCGGTGGCACCAACCCAGACAATGACCCCGAGTGTCAACAAAACACCACACACAGGTGATGATCGCCGCCGATCTTTGTAGGTTTCCTCCAAAGGTTCTAGTGTGGTTTGGTCGAAGGCCGCACAGCGCTACCCGCGCGTATCCGGGAGAGTCATAGGCGTGCTCGCCGTACTCTCGCCCGGCCAGGGTTCCCAGAAACCCGGCTTCCTGACTCCCTGGCTGGACCTCAGCGGCGCCGAGGCGCGTCTGCGCTCATGGTCGGCGCTGGCCGGCGTCGACCTGGTGCACCTGGGCACCGCGGCCGACGCGGTCGAGATCAGGGACACCGCCCGGACCCAGCCGCTGCTGGTCGCCGCCGCGCTGCTGGCCGCCGAGCACCTGCCGATGTACGACGTCACGCTCACCGTCGGCCACAGCGTGGGTGAGCTGGGCGCGGCGGCGCTCGCCGGGGTCATCCCGGCGGAGGCGGCGATCACCCTGGCCGGCGTACGCGGCCGCGAGATGGCCGCGGCCTGCGCGCTGGAGCCCACCGGAATGGCCGCCGTGCTGGGCGGGGACCCGGACGAGGTGCTCGCCTCGATCGCCGCGCACGGACTGCACCCGGCCAACCACAACGGCGCCGGGCAGTTCGTCGCCGCCGGCGCCGCCGAGGGGCTGGACAAACTCGCCGGCGAGCCGCCGACGAAGGCCCGGGTGATCCGCCTACGGGTGGCCGGCGCCTTCCACACCCCGTACATGGCTCCCGCCGAGACGGCGCTGGCCGCCGTGGCCGCCGGGATCACCCCGAGCGACCCGGCCCGGATCCTGCTGTCGAACCTCGACGGCGCCGCCGTCGGCCACGGGCGCGACATGCTGCAGCGCCTGGTCCGCCAGGTCACCGCGCCGGTGCGCTGGGATCTCTGCATGCGCACCCTGGCCGACCTCGGGGTGACCGGCGTGATCGAGCTTCCCCCGGCCGGCACCCTCGCGGGCCTGGTGAAGCGGGAGCTGAAGGGGCCCGGCGCCCCCGAGGTGGTCACCCTCAACACCCCGAACGACCTGCCCGCCGCCCGGGACCTGATCGCCCGGCACGGGATGGCGCCGAGCCACGAGCCGACCATGCACTTCCGCGTGGTGGTGGCCCCCTCGGCCGGCACCTTCGAGCCGTCCCCCGACCTCGCCGAGGGCGACACGCTCCGCGTCGGGCAGGTCGTCGGCCACGTGGCCACCCGGCAGGGGCCGGTCGAGGTGACCGCGCACGACAGTGGGGTGCTCACCGAGTGGCTCGCCCACCACGACGACCCGGTCGCGCCGGGCCAACCGCTCGTCCGAATCGGAGGTCACCCGTGAGCGCGAGGAACGAGCCGGGTCTGCGAGTCCCGCAGTCGCGAACAACAAGCAGCCCCGTGAGCGCGAGGAACGAGCCGGGTCTGCGAGTCCCGCAGCCGCAAACGGAAGGACAGCGCCGATGACCGGCAGCCGGATCGTCGCGCTGGGGCACTACCAGCCCTCCCGGGTGGTCACCAACGACGACATCGCCCAACTGGTCGAGACCAACGACGAGTGGATCCGGGACCGGGTCGGCGTCGTCACCCGGCGGATCGCCGACGGCGAGACGGTCGCCGACATGGCCGCCGCCGCCGCCGGCAAGGCGCTGGCCAACTCCGGGCTCACCGCCACCGACATCGACCTGGTCGTGGTGGCGACGTGCAGCTCCGCCGACCGCAGCCCCAACGTGGCGTGCCGGGTCGCCGCGAAGCTCGGCATCACCGCGCCCGGAGCGTTCGACCTCAACACGGCCTGCTCCGGCTTCGCGTACGCGCTGGGCACCGTGGACCACGCGATCCGGGCCGGCGCCTCGCGCAACGCCCTGGTCATCGGCGCGGAGAAGCTGTCCGACATCGTCGACTGGACGGACCGGTCCACCTGCATCATCTTCGCCGACGGTGCCGGCGCCGCCGTGGTGTCGGCCGTCGACGAGGGCGAGCCCGCCGGGATCGGCCCGGTCGTGTGGGGCTCGGTGCCGGAGCGGGGCGACGCGGTACGCATCGAGGGCTGGCGCCCGTACATCCAGCAGGAGGGTCAGTCGGTCTTCCGCTGGGCCACCACCGAGCTGGCGCCGTTGGCCCGGCAGGCGTGCGAGCGCGCCGGGGTGGACCCGTCGGAGCTGGCCGCCTTCGTACCGCACCAGGCCAACTCCCGGATCATCGACGGCATCGCCAAGCGGCTCGGCATCCCGGACGCGATCATCGCCAAGGACATCGTCGAGTCCGGCAACACGTCGGCGGCGAGCGTGCCGCTGGCCCTGTCCAAGCTGGTCGAGCGGCGGGAGGTGCCGTCCGGCGCCCCGGTGCTGCTCTTCGGTTTCGGCGGCGGCCTGACCTATGCCGGTCAGGTCGTGCGCTGCCCCTGAAAGCCCCTCCGGCCGCGTGCCGGGGAGTGACGGCCGGCGTCGTCGGCCGTCGAGTGAACCACGATGAGAGGAACCAACCGCAATGACCCGTGACGAGATCACCGCCGGCCTCGCCGAGATCCTCGAAGAGGTTGCCGGGGTGAACCCGGACGACGTGGCCGAGGGGAAGTCCTTCACCGACGACCTGGACGTCGACTCGCTCTCCATGGTGGAGGTCGTGGTGGCCGCCGAGGAGAAGTTCGGCGTCAAGATCCCGGACAACGAGGTGCAGAACCTCAAGACCGTCGGGGACGCCGTCAGCTACATCGAGGCGCAGTCCTGATCATGGCTCACACCGACGTCGTCGTCACCGGGCTCGGCGCGACCACCCCGCTGGGCGGGGACGTCGCGTCGACCTGGGACGCCATGCTCGCCGGCCGCTCCGGGGTGGGTCCGCTCACCCAGGAGTGGGCCGAGCAACTGCCGGTGCGCATCGCCGCCCGGCTCGCGGTCGAGCCGACCGGCCTGATCGACCGGGTCAAGCTCCGCCGGCTCGACCGTTCCGAGGCGATCGCGATCATCGCGGCGCAGCAGGCCTGGGCGGACTCCGGTCTGGCCGACTCCGGGCTGGACCCGGAGCGGCTGGGCGTCAGCGTCGGCTCCGGCATCGGCGGGGCGCTGACGCTGCTCGCCCAGGACGACATCCTGGAGGCGTCCGGCCCGCGGCGGGTCTCCCCGCACACCATCCCGATGCTGATGCCGAACGGCCCCGCCGCCTGGGTGGGGCTGGAGCTGGGCGCGAAGGCCGGGGTGCACTCGGTGGCCAGCGCCTGCGCGACCGGCGCGGAGGCGATCGCGCTCGGCATGGACATGATCCGCGCCGGCCGCGCCGACGTGGTGGTGGCCGGCGGCACCGAGGCGGTCATCCACCAGCTGCCCATCGCCGGCTTCAGCTCGATGCGGGCCATGTCGACCCGCAACGACGAGCCGGAGCGGGCCTCCCGCCCGTGGGACAAGGGCCGCGACGGCTTCGTGCTCGGTGAGGGCGCGGGCATCGTGGTGCTGGAACGGGCGGAGCACGCCGTCGCCCGGGGCGCCCACGTCTACGCCCGGCTGGCCGGCGCCGGGCTCACCTCCGACGGCTACGACATCGTCCAGCCGCACCCGGAGGGCGAGGGCGCGATCCGGGCGATCGCGAAGGCGATCGCGGACGCGGACGTCGCCAGGGCGGACATCGTGCACGTCAACGCGCACGCCACGTCGACCCCGGTCGGCGACGTCGCGGAGATCACCGCGCTGCGGGCGGCGCTGGGCGACCACCCGGTGCTGACCTCGACCAAGTCGATGACCGGTCACCTGCTGGGCGCGGCGGGCGCGCTGGAGTCGATCGCCACCATCCTGTCGATCCGCGACGGTGTCGTACCGCCGACGATCAACCTGGACGACCCCGACGACGGGCTCAGCCTAGACGTGGCCGCCAACGAGGCACGCCGCATGGACATCCCCGCCGCGCTGAACAACTCGTTCGGCTTCGGCGGTCACAACGTGGCTCTCGTCTTCACGCGGGCCTGACACCACAGCCATGGAGGCTCGCGTGAGCACCACCGCCGTCGGCGTGGACCCCACTTGCGTCGTGGACCACCGGGATCCGGAGGTGCGGCTCCGGGCGCTGTTCGACCCGGGATCGATGCGGTTGTCGGTGCCGCGCGACACCTCCGGGGTGCTGTGGGCGCGGGGCGAGATCGAGGGGTCGCCGGTGGTCGCGTACGCCACGGACGCGACGCGCATGGGCGGGGCGATGGGCACCGAGGGGTGCCGGCACGTCGTGGACGCCATCGACACCGCCGTGCGCGAGCGGATGCCGGTGGTGGGGCTGTGGCACTCGGGCGGGGCGCGGCTGGCCGAGGGCGTGGTCGCCCTGGACGCGGTGGGCCAGGTGTTCGCGGCGATGGTGCGGGCCTCGGGACGCGTGCCGCAGATCTCGACGGTGCTCGGTCCGGCGGCCGGTGGCGCCGCGTACGGGCCGGCGCTGACCGACATCGTGGTGATGAGCGGCGCGGGCCGGATCTTCGTCACCGGCCCGGAGGTGGTCCGCAGCGTCACCGGTGAGCAGGTCGACATGGCCCGCCTCGGTGGGCCCGAGCCGCACGGACGCCGTTCCGGGGTGGTCCACGTGACCTGCCCGGACGACGAGTCGGCGATCTCCGAGTCACGCCGGCTCGCCGCGCTGCTGGGCCGCCAGGGACGCCTGTCGCCCGACGACGTGCCCGCCCAGGACGAGGGGGGACACGACCTGGCGGCGAGGATGCCGACGGAGCCGAACCGGGCCTACGACGTCAGGCCGGTGGTCAAGGCGCTGTTGGACGCCCCCGGGGTGGAGCTGCACGCCAAGTGGGCGCCCAACGTGGTGACTACCCTGGGGCGCTTCGCGGGGCGCACCGTCGGGGTCGTCGCGAACAACCCGCTGCGCCTGGGTGGTTGCCTGGACGCCTCCAGCGCCGAGAAGGCCGCCCGGTTCGTGCGCATGTGCGACTCCCTCGGCGTGCCGCTGATCGTCCTGGTCGACGTCCCCGGCTACCTGCCCGGCCTGGGTCAGGAGTGGGACGGCGTCGTCCGGCGCGGCGCGAAGCTCCTGCACGCCTTCGCCGAGGCCGTCGTGCCCCGGGTCACCCTGGTCACCCGCAAGGCCTACGGCGGGGCGTACATCGCGATGAACTCCCGTTCCCTGGGGGCCAGCGCCGTGTTCGCCTGGCCCAACGCCGAGGTCGCGGTCATGGGCGCCGGCGCCGCCGTCAACATCCTGCACCGCAAGAAGCTCGCCGCCGTCCCGGCCGAGGAGCGCGAGACGCTGCGCGCACGGCTCGTCGAGGAGCAGACCCGCATCGCCGGCGGCGTCAACCGGGCCCTCGAGATCGGCGTCGTCGACGACGTCATCGCCCCCGCCGAGACCCGCCGCCGCATCGCCGAGGCCCTCGCCGCCGCCCCCGCCGCGCGAGGCGCGCACGGCAACATCCCGCTCTAGGACGACCACGGCACGACGTACCGCCGCGGAGGGCCCACGCTCACGACGGGCGCGCGCCCTTGCGCGTCGCTCAGCCCCGGTTGCGGGGGTGCTGGCGGGCGGTCCGCTCGTTGCCCCGGCGGTAGTTGCCGGTCCAGCGGGCCATGACGAGCTGTGGGTCGCCGTCGACCTCGGCGAGGAACTCCGCCGCCCGGCCGCCGCGCAGGGTGCCCGCCGCCCGGCCGTGGTGGGTGATCACCACCGTGCCGTCGGACCGTTCGACGTACGCGAAACCCTCAGCCGTTGCCATGTGCGCGAGGGTGCCAGGCGGGGCGGCGGGACGCGACCCGGTTTTCCTGCTTGACTCTCCAGCGGCTGGAGGCAGGAGGCTGCTCGACGTGGACGACCGCACCGACCTGTTCACCATCGGGCAGCTCGCCCGCCGCACCGGCCTCTCCGTCCGGACGATCCGCTTCTGGTCCGACCTCGACCTGCTCCCGCCCACCGCGCGCTCCACCGGCGGTTACCGGCTCTACGACGCGGCGGCCGTGGCCCGGCTGGATCTCGTCAGGAGCCTGCGGGAGCTGGGGATCGGCCTGGACGACGTCCGCCGGATCCTGCAGCGGCGGACCAGCGTCCGGGAGGTGGCGCAGGCGCACAGCCACGCCCTGGACGCCGAGATCCGCACGCTGCGGCTGCGTCGGGCGGTGCTGCGGTCGGTCGCCCGACGTGGCAGCACGACCGAGGAGTTGAGACTGATGAACGACCTGGCCCGCCTCTCCGCCCGGGAGCGGCAGCGGATCATCGACGACTTCGTCGACGAGGTCTTCGGCGGCGTGGCGCCCGGCCCCGACGGCGACGGCCTGGCCCGCGCCATGCGGGCGCTCCCCGCCGACCTGCCCGACGAGCCCACCGACGAGGAGGTGGACGCCTGGATCGAGCTGGCCGAGCTGGTCGCCGACCCGGCGTTCCGGCGGCGGGTCCGCGCGATGGCGCAGGCCGGCGCGGCGGGCACCGCGCCGTCGCCCCCCGCGCCGATGCACTCGATCGATGCGGCGCGTGCCGCGCTCGCCGCCGGGATCGCCCCGGACTCCGGGCGGGCGCGGGCGGTGCTGGACGAGATGGTGGACCCGGGACTGTCCCGCGCCGAACGGCTCACGCTCGCCGACGGCATCGCGGCCTTCACCGACCGGCAGGTGGAGCGGTACTGGCAGCTGATCGGGGTGCTCAACCGGCGGCCCCCGTTCCCGCCCGCAGTGCCCGCCGTGGAGTGGCTGGTGGCCGCCCTGCGCGCGACGCCGTAGATCAACCAATTTGACGGCGCCGGTCCGCGCCGCTTTGATGGTCCGGCTCTCATCGTCAACGGGGAATGGACACCATGGAACGTCGTACCCGCGCCGCCGTGCTCACGGCGCTCGCCATCGCACTCACCGGCGGCTGCGCCGAAGGGAAGGAGCCGCCGTCGGCCGGTGGCTCCCCGTCCGCCTCGCCGAGCCCCACCGCCTCGCCGGTGACCCCCGGCCCGCCCTGGCACGACGAGGTGGCTGCCGCCCCCGCCGGCACCACGGTGGGCGGGAAGGGCACGCCCTGCGAGCTGCCGGTCACCTTCTCGGTGCCCGCGAAGTGGAAGGTCAAGGCGGTGAAGCGCTCGGCGAAGTCCGGCGAGGCCCGCGTCGGCAAGGCCCTCATGGTCTGCGAGATCGACGCCCGGCCGGCCGGCGACCTCGGGTTCCTCCGGGTGTGGCGGGTCGACGGTGTCGCCGGCGGCGGCCAGGAGCACCTGAAGCACTTCCTCGGCGTGTACGCGCCCGGGGCGACGGACGCGGAGTACCGGCGGTTGAAGGCCGGCACCCTCGACGCCGTCGAGGCCAGCTACCCCGGGAAGGACGGCGGCGCGGTCAACGACCGGGCCATCGCGATCTCGTCCCTCTACGGGCCGGTCGTGCTGAGCCTGGACACCTCGGACCCCGAGGAGCTGCTGCCGGCGTACCAGCTGGTGAAGCAGTCGGCCCGGATCAACCGCGACTGACCCGTCGACGCGTGGCCCGGTCGACAACCACCGGGCCACGCGGGCGGCTCATGCACCGCAGGTCGTGGCGGGCAGGCCGGTCACCCGCACCGGGGACCGGCCGTCCGGGCGGGCCTTGCCGGCCAGCACCCCGGCGAGCGCGGTCATCGACACCCGGCTGGACGAGTAGGTCGCCAGCAGGGTGGGCGACTTGGCCTTCGCCAGCACGTACGGGGTGTCCATGGCGACCGTCACGGCGGCGCCGGCGCGCAGGTCGCCGGCGCCGTCGCCGTACCCGACGAGGTGCACCACCGTGCCGCCGGCGGCCACCACCTCGACGCCGGCCGCCTTGAGCGCCTCGGTCAGCGCCGCCCGGGTGTGCTCCCGTCCGCCGGAGGCGGTCACGGTCACCGGGCCCCGTACGCCGCCGCCGCACCGGCCGCGCAGCACCGTCACCGCCGCCGCGGCCAACTCCTCCGCCGCCTTGCGGTGCGCCGCGGCGGCGAGGGTGGACAGCTCGGGCGTGGGCCGGTCGGCCAGCTTGAACTTCATCGTCAGCACCCGGGTCACGGCCTCGACGAGGCGGGCCCGGGGCAGCGAGCCGTCGCGGAGCGCGGCGAGCAGCCCGTCGTACGCCTGCCGGACGTTCGGCGGCATCAGGATCAGGTCGTTGCCGGCCTTCAGCGCCCGCACCGCGGCCTCGCCCGGCGACCAGCGCTTGGCCGGCGGCATGTTCATCCCGTCGGTGATCACCACGCCCTGGAAGCCGAGCTGGCCACGGAGCACGTCGGTGAGCAGCTTGCGCGAGAAGGTCGCCGCGGTGCCCGGGTCCACCGCACGCGCGTCGAGGTGGGCGGACATCACCGCCATCGCGCCCGCGTCGATGGCGGCGGAGAAGGGTGGCCACGCCCCGGTCTCCAGCGTCCGGCGGGACTGGGCGAGCACCGGCAGACCCTCGTGGGAGTCGTCGGCGCTGTGCCCGTGCCCGGGGAAGTGCTTGACGGTGGCCGCCACGCCCGCGGCCTGCAACCCCCGTACCGCCCCGGCGACCTGCCCCGCCGCCACCTTCGGGTCCGCCCCGTAGGATCGGGAGCCGATCACGGTGCTGCGGGTGGCGAGCACGTCCGCGACGGGGGCGAAGTCGAGGTTGATCCCCATGGCGGCCAGTTCCGCGCCGGCCGCCCGCCAGGCGGCCTCGGTCAGCTCCGGCCGTCCCGCCGCGCCGGCGGCGAGGGCGCTGGGCAGCAGGGTCACGCCGTCGGTGATCCGGGTGACCACGCCGTGCTCCTGATCGGTGCCGACCAGGAAGGGCGCCGCCGCGGTGGGCAGCCGGCCGGCGGACGCGCGCAGGCCGTCGGTCAGCGCGCGAACCTGCTTCGGGTTGTCGACGTTGGTCGTCTCCTGGTTGCCCTTGGTGGGATCGTCGGCGCTGAAGCCGACCAGGATCAGCCCGCCGAGCCGGTACTTCTCGACCATCTGGGCGGGGGTGTCCACTCCGGCCAGCGCCTGGTTGCCGGCGGCCGAGCCGGGCGAGACCCGGGTGGCCGCGTCGCCGTAGGCGTACGGCATGAGCACCTGGCCGACGAGGTCCTCGTCGGCCAGCGAGGCGACGAGGGCCGCGGCGCGGGCGGCGGGGTCGGCGCCGGCGACGCTCGGGGCGGGTGTCGGCGTGGCCGTCGGGGCGGCGGCGCTCGTCGGCACCGGGTCGGGACGGCGCTCCGCCGGACCGGAACAACCGGAGACGAGCAGCGCGGTCAGCGCGGCGAGCGCGACACCGGCACGTCGCGGGGTAATCGACACGCGGCCCATCCCACCAGTTCACCCCTTATCGGGGCAACTTGACCTTCACCCGGCAGGATGAGTCCGCCCCGGTCCGGGCCCCGGCGTCAACCCACCCGGGTGAGCAGGGTCACCGGCGCGCCGTCGCCGGCGTACCGGTAGGGCTCCAGCTCGGCGTCCCACGCCGTGCCGAGCGCCTTGTCGAGGGCGTGCGCGAGCGCCTCGGGCGCCCGTGCGCCCGCCATGATGCTGCGCAGCCGGTCCTCGCCGAGCTGGATGTCGCCGGCCGCCCCGACGGTCGCCCGGAACAGGCCCCGCCCGGGCACGTGCATGAAGCGCTCGCCGTCGGCGCCGGAGCTGGGTTCCTCGGTCACCTCGAAACGGATCATGGGCCACTGCCGGAGGGCAGCAGCCAGCTCGGCACCCGTCCCCGGGCGACCGGTCCACCCGCACTCGGCCCGGCGTGCGCCGGGGTCGACGGGCTGAGCCGTCCACTGCAGGTTGACCGGCGCGGCGAGGACGCGCGCGATCGCCCACTCGACGTGTGAGCACACGGCGAGCGGGGTCGAGTGGACGTATACGACGCCACGCGTTGGCACGGTGACCTCCCGGAGAGCGAGGTGCGTCTTCCCCTACGACCTCGACCACCCGAGTGGTTGCTGGAACACATGATGACTGGTGTGACGGATGGTGCGCCAGGGAATCGGAAAATTCGCGGGTCGGAATAGTCGGACGAGTGCCCCGGTTGCCCCCTCACGACGCGGTGACCAGCCAGGGATCGGGTCGTGTACAGTTCCATCGGCGGCCTGTGCCGCGCACATCTTCGCGGGCCCACCCTCCCGGGTGTCACCCGCACAGCCCCCGGACTTTCCGTCCTCCCGTACGTCTTGCAAGGAGTACCTCCGTGGCGAGCAACACCTCTAAGACCGCGCGCGCGTCAGTCCGGGCCGGCCAGGCTGGCCAGGGTGGCGCCCTCAGCGTGCTGGGCGAGTTCAAGTACGTCATCCCGCTCAACGGCGGCAAGCACGCCTACGTGCGGAACCTGACCAACGGCAAGACCGTGCACCTGCGCACCGACTCCGAGGCCTTCGTCGAGGAGATCCGGGTGCTGGCCGCCGCCGGCCACGCCGCCAAGATCCGGGCCGAGCTCAACAACCTCAACGCCACCCACCCGGGTGACGGCTGGGACGCCGCCGAGAAGCGCCTCGTCGAGGCCGGCGTCTTCGAGGGCTGAGCCCCTCCCCCACGCGACACCGCGACCGCCCGCCGGGATCATCCCGGCGGGCGGTCGCCGTCTGCGGCACGGGCTCAGGCCTCGAGCAGGGCGACGTCGCCGGTCCCCAGGTCGTAGAGGGCGCCGACCACCGCCAGCCGGCCGGCGGCGACCGGGGCGGCGAGCCGGTCGTCGGCGCGCAGGGCGGCCACCGTACGCAGCACGTGCCGCCGGATCGCCAGCGGATGCACCCGAGGGTCGTCGACGCCCACCTCCGTCACCGCAGGGGCGATCTGGTCGACGAGGTGGGCCAGCGCGCCGCCCGGCGACGGCCCGCCGCGCAGCGTGTCCACGGCGGAGGCCACCGCGCCGCACCGCTCGTGCCCGAGCACCACCACCAGCGGCACATCCAGCTCACCGACCACGTACTCGATGGAGCCGAGCACCGCCCGGTCGAGCACGTGCCCGCCGGTGCGGATGACGCAGATCGACCCGAAGGTCTGGTCGAAGATCGCCTCCAGCGGCACCCGGGAGTCGATGCAGCCGAGGAGCACCGCGTACGGCTGCTGGTCGCCCGAGGCCGCCGCCGCGGCGGCGGTGACGTCGTGGCCGTGGATCGGCTGGCCGCTGACGAAGCGACGGTTGCCGGCGAGCAGCTCGGCCAGCGCGGCCCGGGGCGACCCCATGGCACCCAGCTTGGCGGGCCCACCGGACGACCGGAGCGGGTTACGAATCTTCTCACCGGGACGGTTGTCGTGGTCTCATGACGGGTAGCCGGTGTTACCACCGGGTATCCCCGGTGTTGCGGTTCCGCGCGGGCCTGGGGAGGTGACGATGCCGGAACACGTGGAGGTACGCCTCCCCGACGACGTACGCCTGCACGTCGAGGTGGTCGGGCCGGCCGACGCCGAGGTCACCGTCGTGCTGCTGCACGGCTGGACGCTGGACGGGCGGGCCTGGCACCGACAGGTCGCCGACCTGCGGGAACGGTTCGACGACGCGGTGCGGGTGGTGACCTACGACGCCCGTGGCCACGGCCGGTCGAGCTGCATGGCGCTGCCCACCGCCACCGTGGCCCAGCTCGGCGACGACCTCGCCGCGGTGCTGGACGAGGTGGCCCCGACCGGCCGGGTCGTGCTGGTCGGCCACTCGATGGGCGGCATGACGATCATGGAGTACGCCCACCGCCACGTGAGGCACTTCGCCGCCCGTACGGCCGGGCTGGTCTTCGTCTCCACGACCGCCGAGGGCCACACGCACACCGTCTACGGCCTCTCGCCCCGCATCGCGCGGCTGATCCGGCTCGCCGAGACCACCGGGGCCGGCGTGCTGGCCCGCTGCGGGGCCTGGCGGCCGCCCCGGGCGCTGCTGCGGGCGCTGCGTCCCAGCATCCGCTGGATGCTCTTCGGCGACCGCTGCGACCCCCACGACATCCGGTTGGTCACGTCGGCGGTGGCCCGCGCCTCCCTGCGCTCGATCGGCGGGTTCCGCGCCTCGATCGGGGCGCAGCACCGGCTGGACACCCTCGCCGAGCTGGCCCACCTGCCGGCGGCGGCCCTGGTGGGTGACCGGGACCGGCTCACCCCGCCGCCCTGCGCCGAGTCGATCGCCGCCGCGCTGCCGGCGACCGAGCTGACCGTCTGCCCGGGCGCCGGGCACATGCTCATGATGGAACGCCCCGACGAGGTCAACGCGGCGCTGGGCGGCGTGCTCCGGCGCGTGCTCACCGTCCCCGGGACCGGCGCGACCGCCGCCGCCGGGGTGGACTGATCCGGCCCCCGCGGCGCACCCCGGGCGTGACGCGGGTTCCTTTCCCGCACCGGTGACGCCGCCGGTTGCGCGCGGGCCGTACCCTCTTGCGGTTGGCCTGGCGCGGTTCGCGGGGTTCGCGCCGCCCGCCGCCGACGTCAGGAGGAGCGAGCGGTGAGCGACCAGACCACCCTGGAACAGGAGATCGCCGTCGAGCAACGGCACCTCGACCGGGTGTACGCCCGACTGGCCGAGCTGCGCCGGTCGGCGGTCAGCGCCGAGAAGGAGGGCTACCGGCTCGCCCGGGTGGGCAACTTCGGGGCGCTCGTCGAACGGGACGCGATGGTGTTCCACGCCGCACGGCGGCGGCACATGCTCGACGCCGAGCACGAGGGCCTGGTCTTCGGCCGACTGGACCTGCTCGACCGGCAGGTGCTGCACGTCGGGCGGCTCGGCATCCGGGACGACGACGCGTCCACGCTGGTGGTCGACTGGCGGGCCCCGGCCGCCGCCGCCTTCTACCAGGCCACCCCGGCGCAGCCGCTGGGCGTGGTGCGGCGGCGCACGATCCAGTCCTCGGCCGAACGGGTCACCCGCATCGAGGACGACCTGCTCGACCCCGCCGCCGCGCCGTCCGACATGGCGGTCGTCGGCGACGGCGCGCTGCTGGCCACGCTGTCGAAGGCCACCGGCCGGGGCATGCGGGACATCGTCGCCACCATCCAGCGGGAGCAGGACGAGGCGATCCGCTCCCCCGGCTCGGGCGTGACGCTCGTGTCCGGCGGTCCGGGCACCGGGAAGACCGCGGTCGCGCTGCACCGGGCCGCGTATCTGCTCTATTCCGACCGTGGCCGGTTCGCCGGGGGCGGCATCCTGGTGGTCGGCCCGTCCTCGGTCTTCGTCGAGTACATCGCCTCGGTGTTGCCCTCGCTCGGCGAGGACACCGCCACCCTGCACTCGCTGGGCACGCTCTTTGCCGGCATGACCGCCACCCGCACCGACCCGCCTGCCGTGGCGGCGGTGAAGGGCTCGCTGCGGATGCGGCGGGTGCTGGAGCGGGCGGCCCGGGACGCGGTGCCGGGCGGCCCGACCGAGCTGCGCCTGCTCTACCGGGGGCAGCTGCTCCGGCTGGAGCGCCGCGAGCTGGACGGCATCCGGGACCGGGCGATGCCCCGGGGCGCCCGACGCAACGAGGTGCGCCGCGCGGGCTTCGACGGGGTCTTCGCGGCGCTGTGGGCGCAGGCGCGCAGGCTGGGCGTCGGCCGGCTGCCCGAGCAGCGCGCGTTCGAGGACGAGATCGCCGAGCGCCCGGAGTTCCGGGAGTTCCTCAAGGCATGGTGGCCCCGGCTGCACCCCCGGCACGTGCTGGGTTGGCTGGCCCGCCCGGACCGGCTGCGCCGCTACGCCGAGGGGGTCCTCTCCCGGGCCGAGATCCGGCTGCTGGGCGACGCGTACCGGAGCCTGGACGAGGACGGGCTGACGATTGCCGACATCGCCCTGCTCGACGAGCTGGACGCGCTGCTCGGCAAGCCGATGCGACCGGCCCGGGCGAAGCGGGACCCGTTCCAGCTCGCCGGCGGGGTCCGGGAGCTGAGCACCTTCGCCGACCGGCAGCGCGCCGCCCGCGACGCGGCGCGCGAGCGTCCGGAGGACTACCGCGAGTACGCGCACGTGGTCGTCGACGAGTCGCAGGACGTCTCGCCGATGCAGTGGCGCATGATCGGCCGGCGCGGCCGGCTGGCCTCGTGGACGGTGGTGGGCGACCCGGCCCAGACGGCGTGGACGGGTGAGGCGGAGGAGCTGTCCCGGGCCCGGGACCAGGCGCTTGGCCGGCGCAAGCGGCACCACTTCACCCTCACCACGAACTACCGGAACTCGGCGGAGATCTTCGCGGTGGCGGCGGCCGAGATCCGCCGGCTGCACCCGGACCTCCCGCTGCCCCGGGCGGTGCGGTCCACCGGAGTCGACCCGGTCGCCCTGGCGGTGTCGCCGACGGAGCTGGAGAGCGCGGTCGTGGCGGCGGCCAGGACGCTGCTCACCGAGGTCGAGGGCACGGTCGGGGTGATCACGCCGGTGCCCCGCCGCGACGAGGTCGCCGGCTGGCTGAGCGGGCTGGGCGCGCCGCGCCTGCAGGTGGTGACCAGCCTGGAGGCCAAGGGCATGGAGTACGACGGGGTCGTCCTCGTCGCCCCGAGCGAGATCCGGGCCGACCCGGGGTCGGGGGTGCGGACGCTCTACGTGGCGTTGTCCCGGGCCACCCAGCGGTTGACCACCGTCGACCCGATCGGCTGACGCCACATCACTTGCACACATTGCGATGTGAGCATAGATTCGACGCGGATCCGGACGCCTGACGGAGGGTGGGCGCGTGGGCGCAGGTCATGACCACCATCACGGATCGGTCGCGAACGCCGCGCACCGCCACCGGGGCCGACTCTGGGCGGCGTTCGGGCTGCTCGCCGGCCTGATGGTGGTGGAGGCGGTGGCGGCCTTCCGCACGGGCTCGCTGGCCCTGCTCAGCGACGCCGGGCACATGTTCACCGACGTGCTCGGCATCGGCATGGCCCTCGCGGCGATCGCCGCCACCCGGCGCGCGGGCACCGACCCGCAGCGCACCTTCGGCCTCTACCGGCTGGAGGTGCTGGCCGCGCTGGCCAACGCCGCGCTGCTCTCCGGCGTCGCGGTCTACGTCGTGATCGAGGCCGTACGCCGCTTCGGCGACCCGCCCGAGGTGCTGGCCGGCCCCATGCTGGTGGTCGCCGTGCTCGGCCTGCTCGCCAACGTCGGCGCGTTCGCCCTGCTGCGCTCGGGGGCGAAGGAGAGCATCAACGTCCACGGCGCCTACCTGGAGGTGCTCGGCGACCTGCTGGGCTCACTCGGCGTGATCGGGGCGGCGCTGCTGATCGTCACCACCGGCTGGTGGTGGGCGGACCCGCTGGTGGCGGTCGGGATCGGGGTGTTCATCCTGCCGCGCACCTGGCGACTCGGGCGGGCGGCGCTGCGCATCCTGGTGCAGGCCGCGCCGGAACACCTCCAGGTCACGGCCGTGCACGACCGGCTGGCCGCGGTGCCCGGCGTCGCCGAGGTGCACGACCTGCACGTCTGGACCCTCACCTCCGGGATGGAGGTCGCCTCGGCGCACCTGACCATGACGCCCGACGCGGAGGTCGGCGCGGTGCTGGGCGCCGCCCGGGCCGCGCTGCACGAGGACTTCCAGATCGAGCACGCCACGTTGCAGATCGAGCCCGGAGCGTCGCCCGGGGCCTGCGGGGCAGTCGAGTGGTAATGAGGACAACCTTAAATCTGGGAGAGTATTGTTACCTTATGCCGGATTTGACGGTTAATAGACATGCACCGTGCGTCACCTGCGGTGCAGCAGTCACACCGGCACCGGTAGGCTCAGCCTCGGCCTCCGCCAGGCGGCACCCACCGGTGCCGGCGGTGGCCGCCGCCTAATCGCCCGCCGGGGCGAACCGGGGAACCATGTTCGTGGGGTGCATCCGCGTCAGCGGTAGGGATCTTCCGTCCCGAACCCGTCAGCTAACCCGGTCGGCGGCTGACGGAAGGACGCGTGTATGCCAGTGATGGCACCTGTACGACGACGTGCCGCCCGAACGGCGGCCCTGATCGCCACGATGCTCGCCCTCGGCGCCGCCGTGGCTCCGGCCACCGCCGCCCCGGCGGCGGCCGCCACCCGCGCCGGCCTGCTCGCCGCGGCTCCCGGCCAGGACGAGGAGGGTGGCACCCCCGCGCTGCGGGCCCAACTCGAGGCCGCCAGCAAGGGCTACCTCGACGCCAAGCGGGCCCTCGACACGTCGGCCAAGCGGCAGCGGCAGCTCACCGCGCAGCTCAAGACGACCGAGGTGGAGCTGGACGCGCGCACCGCCAAGGTCGGCGAGATCGCGGGAGCCGCCTACCGCACCGGGCGGCTCAGCGTGGCGTCCGCCCTGCTCAACAGCAACTCGCCGGACGGCTTCATGGACCGCGCCGCCGCCCTCGACGCGGTGGCCGCCAACGAGGACCGGGCCCTGCGGGAACTCCAGCAGACCCGGGACGAGGCCGTCCGCACCAAGCTCGCCCTGGACGGCGAGATCCGGGAGCAGCGTAAGCAGGTCACCGTGATGGCCAAGCGCAAGGAGCAGGCCGAACGGGCGCTGACGGTCGCCAACCAGAAGCAGCGGCAGCAGTCCTCGGGCGGGGGTGGCTCGCCGGGTGGCACCTCGAACAAGACGGCGAAGGCGGCGCCGCGCAACTCCGACGGCTCCTGGCCGCGCGAGTCGTGCAGCGTCAACGACCCCACCCCCGCCAACGGCTGCATCACGCCGCGCACCCTGCACGCGCTCAACCAGGCCAAGGCGGCGGGCTTCACCCGCTACGTCTCCTGCTACCGCCCCGGCGGCTCCGGCGAGCACCCGAAGGGCCGCGCCTGCGACTTCGCGGCCCAGAAGGGCGGCTTCGGCGGCGACGCCACCGGCGGCGACCGGACGTACGGCAACAACCTGGCGGCGTACTACGTGCGCAACGCCGACCGGCTCGCGGTGCTCTACGTGATCTGGTACCGGCAGATCTGGCTGCCGAGCAGCGGGTGGAAGTCGTACAGCGGCGCCAACGGCGACCCGTCCAGCGACCACACCAACCACGTGCACCTGTCGGTCTACTGACGCCCGCGCCCCGGTGCCCCGCAGCTCGCGGGTCACCGGGGCGTGGCTACGCTCGCCCGGCCGGGACGCCGCGCCCGTCCCGGGCGGTCAGCCCGCCGGCGGCTCGGGCGCAGGCGTGTCGAGGGCCTCGGCGAGGCGCGCGGCCAGCCCGAGGTGGGCGGCGCGGGCCTGGCGGAACGCGTAGCCGAAGAGCGGCGCGGGCGCGGCGAGGGTGATCTCCACGTCGATGTGGACCACGCCGTCGGGCTCCGCCCGCAGCCGGGTGCGGTTGCGCACCGTCGTGGCGGGCCGCTGCCGGGCCACGGTGACGATCTCGTCGGGCTCGTCGACGAGGACGTCGGCCCGGTAGGTGAGCGGCAGGCGTAACGGCCCGGCGGCCAGTCGATCGGTGATGTCGTAGCTGGCCCGCGCGCCGGGGCGGGGCCGCACCCGACGGACCCGGACGATCAGCGGATGCAGGCCCACCTGGCGGGCGGGGTCGGCGAGCAGTGCCGCCGCCTCCGCCACGGAGCAGCGCGCCTGCACGGTGTAGCTGAAGGAACTCCGCCTGAGCACGCGTCTCCCCACCGCCGATGGTCGCCCGATCGTCGCGCATGCGGGGGCGCCCTGGCAACGCCGCGCCGATCCCGCCCGGAGTCCGGACGTCCGGGCCACGCCCCCACTACGGTCAGCTCATGAACGACCACGTGACGTGTACACCGGTGGAGGGCGGTCGCATGGACGGGTGCGACGGATGAGCGGGCACGTGATGGTCTTCGCGCCCACGCCCCGGCTGACGGTGACCATCGACCAGCCCAGCGAGGCCCCGGAGCTGCACCTGCACCCCGGCGGGCAGGGCGTGTGGCAGGCCCGGATGGTGATGTCGCTCGGCGTGGAGGTGGTGCTCTGCACCGCCCTCGGCGGCGAGATCGGCCAGGTGCTGGAGCCCCTGCTGGTCAGCGAGGGAGTCGACCTGAAGGTGGTGGTCCGCGACTCCGGCAGCGGCGGCTACGTGCACGACCGGCGCGAGGGCTCCCGGCAGGAGCTGGTGGACGTGCCCGGCCAGCCGCTCAGCCGGCACGAGCTCGACGAGCTGTACAACCTGGCCCTCGGCGAGGGGCTGCGCGCCGCCGTCAGCGTCCTGAGCGGGCCGAACGAGCCGTCGCTGGTCCCGGCCGACCTCTACCGGCGGTTCGCCGCCGACCTCGGGGCCAACGGCAGCCGGGTGGTCGTCGACCTCTGCGGCGAGCACCTCGACGCCGTCCTGGACAGCGGCGTCTTCTTCCTCAAGGTCAGCCACGAGGAGCTGCTGGCCGACGGCCGCGCTGACGGCGACGACGAGGAGCGGCTCACCCGGGCCCTGTACGACCTGCACGCCGGTGGCGCCGAGAACGTGGTGGTGAGCCGGGCCGACAAGCCCGCCCTCGCCCTGGTCGACGGCGAGGTCTTCGAGGTGGAGATGCCCCGGCTGGAGGCCGCCGACCCGCGCGGGGCGGGCGACTCGATGACCGCCGGGGTGGCGGCCGTGGTCGCGCGCGGCGGTGACGTGCGCACCGCGATCCGTACCGGCGCGGCGGCCGGGGCGCTGAACGTGACCCGCCACGGCCTGGGCACGGGCCGGCTCGACTCGATCACCGGCCTGGTCGACCGGGTGCGTCTCGTACCGGCCGGCAGCCGGCCGCAGGAGCGCACCAGCCCCGACGAGCTGGCCGACCGGGCGGCCGAGCGATGACCCTGCGGGTGCTGGTCACGAACGACGACGGGATCGCCGCGCCCGGCATCCAGGCGCTGGCGCGGGCGGCGGCGGACCGGGGCCTGGACGTGGTCGTCGCCGCGCCGCTGGAGGAGGCGAGCGGCACGAGCGCCGCGATGACCGCCGTGGAGCGCGACGGGCACGTGGTGGTCCGCGAGCACCCGCTGCCGGAGCTGCCGCAGGTGCCGGCGTTCGCGGTCGGCGGCTCCCCCGGCTTCATCGCGCTGATCGCGGTCCACGGCGCCTTCGGCCCCCCGCCGACCGTGGTGCTGTCCGGCATCAACCGGGGTGCGAACGCGGGACGCGCCGTGCTGCACTCGGGCACGGTGGGCGCCGCGTTCACGGCTGCCGCGAACGGCTGCCGGGCGATGGCCGTCTCGCTCGACGTGCTCGCGGCCGGGGAGGCCACCGCCGCGAGCGGGGGCGCCGCGGTGGCCGCCGCCGCCCGGGTACGCGACGCCGAACGGCACTGGGCGACGGCCGCCCGGGTGGCCCTGGACCTGCTGCCCCGGCTCACGGCGGGGCCGACGGAGAGCGTGCTCAACGTCAACGCGCCGGACCTGCCGCACAACCGGCTGCGGGGCGTACGCCGGGGCACGCTGGCCAGCTTCGGTCAGGTGCAGATGACGGTGGCGGAGGCCGGGCACGGTTTCGTCCGCACCTCGTTGGAGGAGCCGGGGCAGGCCGTGCAGCCCGGCACCGACCTGGCACTGCTGGCCGAGGGGTACGCCTCGGTGACGGCCATCCGCGCGGTCACCGAGGTGGCGGACGTCGACCTGTCGGGCCTCGGCGACGCCTGAACGACGCGCACCGGGCTCCGGGCCGCACCGCCTCCGGTGGTGGCGCGGGCCGGCGGTGCCGACGGCGGTCAGGCCCCGGGGAGGACCTCGGGGGTGGGCGCGCCGGCGTAGTAGGGCTCGGGAGCGCCGAAGAGGCCGAGCAGGCCCGTCACCCAGAGCTGCCGGTGCACGAACCGGCTCGGCTCGGTGACGACGAGCTTGACACCGCTCACCTCGGCGGTCTGGAAGCCGGCGACCATCGCGCTGATGCCGACCGAGTCGATGAAGGTGACGAGCCGCATGTTCAGCTCGATCCGAGCGGGGCGGCCCTTGGTCAGGACCTCGGCGATGGCCTCGCGCACCTCGTATGCGGTGTCGACGTCGATCTCACCCCGCGGGGCGATCTCGATGACACCACCGGGCAGGACCGACTTCACGATCGACAGGCTCACGCGAGCACCTCCACTCGCCCGTCCGACGGGCGCCTCATCAGTACGCGGGCCGCGACCGAGAGTATTCCTCCGACGGCCTCGGTCGCCACCCCTCGGGATGAGCAATTCGCGGATCAGGACACAGCAAGTCGCCCTTTTCCGGACTATTGACGTTTTGTCCCACGGCGCATCGGCTTCCGCTGACGCGTCGCGCCCCCAGGGTAGCCGGCCACCCCCGGCACCGCCCAACAGCCGTCCCCCGGGCGTGGCCTGTTGCGCTCCGGCCCCTGGCCTTGCCCGTTCTGCCTAGCATCGGCTCGGAGACACGACTACGACCGGGAGGACGATCGATGCTCAGGAGACTTGCCGCGTTGGCCGGCGTCAGCGCGCTGTTGGCCCTCGTACTGGCGTGCGGGTTCGGCGGCGGCGGAGGCGGGGACGACGACGATGACGACGACGACTTCGCCCGGGGCGTGACCTCGGCGGTCGCCCTGCGCTGACGCCGGACGGGCGCGCCGCCCGTCCGACGTCGCCCGGATCGCGGCACCCGCCGCCGCACCGGGTTTGCGCAGACGCCCCACGGGGCACAGGCGGTAACGAGCGAACCGTCACACGCCGGTGCGACGCCGAAGTCCGAAATGGCCGCCGGCTTCGGCACCCGAGGAGGTAACCCACCATGTTCGCAAGCAACCTGCTGGACCGCCGCAGCAAGCCCGAGCGGATCACGGACCAGGCGTGGCAGCAACTGGTCTCGGCGGTCAGCTCCGCCGGCGACAGTGTCCGGGACACCGCACGTTCGGCCCGCCGAGGCGGTTCGGGTCTCGCCGACGAGGCCGGTGACCTGGTGGGCTCCGCGGCGGACGAGGCCCGCCGCCGCGCCACCCAGGCCTTCGACGCGCTGGCCGGCCGCCGGCCCGCACTGCCCTGGACGCTGCTGATCGGCGCCGCGCTCGTCGGTGCGGCGGTCGGTTGGGCCGCCGGCACCGCCGCGCGGGCCGCCGGCAGCCGCGGCGACCGGGCGATGGACGACATCGAGTTCGTCGACGTCGACCGGCCCAACTCCCCCGTCGGCCTCGACGGCTGAGCAACCCCGGCACACGCTGACGGCGAACGTGCCCCGGCCGACCCCCACGGGTCGACCGGGGCACGCCCGTCAGCACCGGCTCGACCGCTCGGCGGCGAGGCCTTCGCCGGCGCGGCCGATGGCGACGCTCACGGTGTCCTCGACCGGGGCGCCGAGTTAGGTCCCGCCCGCGTGGCGGTCGGTCCGCGCCGAAGCGCTCCCCGCGCTCACCCGGTACGGGTGGGGCCCCCTCACCCGCCCGCCCGCCAGGATCGGTCCCGGCGGAGGCGTGCGCACCGGCCAGCCAGGTGAGGAGTGACAGATGGCCATCGAGACGATCAGCCGAAGCGACCAGGACATCCAGTCGGCCGTCCTCGACGAGCTGGCCTGGGAACCCCGGGTACGGCCGCACGAGATCGGCGTGACCGTCGCCGAGGGCGTGGTCACGCTCACCGGCCGGGTGGACAGCTATGCCAAGAAGTGGGCCGCCGAGCGGGCGGCGCACCGGGTGGCGCGCGTCCGGGCGGTCGCCAACGACCTGGCGGTACGCCTCGGCACCGGCGCCGAACGCCCCGACCCGGACATCGCCGCCGCGGCCGCGCACGCGCTGGAGTGGGACGCGTTCGTGCCCCTGGAGCGGCTCGACGTGACCGTCTCGCAGGGCTGGGTCACCCTGCACGGCGACGTGGACTGGGAGTACCAGCGCCGCGCCGCCGAACGCGCCGTGGCCCGGCTGACCGGCGTACGCGGGGTCAGCAACGGCATCACCGTCCGCCCGGACGCGCGGCCGGACGGGCACGCCCTGGCGGAACGGATCGTCGACGCGCTGGCGCGCAACCGGGCCACCCCGGCGGAGCGGATCACCGTCCGGGTGCACGGCGACACGGTGGTGCTCGGCGGGCTGGTCCACTCGATGCCCGAGCGGGCCGAGGTGGAGCGGACCGCCTGGTGCGCGCCGGGCATCCGCGAGGTGCAGAACCACATCGCGGTCGCCCCGGTGCTGGGCTGAACCGCGTCCGGCAGCACCCGACGGCCGCACGTCGAGCCACCCCGGCGGGGTGAACCGCCCTCACCCCGTCGCCGGGCAGGCTGGGCGACATGACTGAGGTGAGCATCCGATGACCACCCCACTCCAGGTGAGTCCCCTCCTGCGGACCCCGGTGAGCGAGGACGACCACATCCGCGGGCCGATGGACGCGCCGGTGACGATCGTCGAGTACGCCGACTTCCAGTGCCGGTTCTGCGGGGCCGCGTACGCGAACCTGCGGGAGCTGCTGCGGCAGCGGGCGGACACGGTGCGCCTGGTGTACCGGCACTTCCCGATCACCAACATGCACCCGTACGCGGAGCAGGCGGCCGAGGCCACCGAGGCCGCCGGCCGGCGCGGGCAGTTCTGGGCGCTGCACGACTGGCTCTACGAGCACCAGGACCAGCTCGACCGCGTGCACCTGTCGCTCGGCATGGAGCAGCTCGGCCTGCCCGCCGACGAGGTGGCCGCGGAGATGGAGCGCCAGGCGCACGCCGACCGGGTGCGGCGGGACTTCGTGGGCGGCATCCGCAGCGGCGTCCACGCCACCCCGACCCTCTTCGTCAACGACGCCCGCCACGACGGCAACTACGACGTCGCGGACCTCCTCACGGCAATAGACGCCGCCACCCCCTGACCCCACCCCACCCGCCCACCCCGCCCCGCCCATCACCCCGCCGATCGTGCAGTTCGGGTGCCCCGCGAATGGGGCGCAGGAGGGCAGTCCGCCCACCACGACTGCATGATCGACCGGCAGGAGGGGTGGGGCAGGGGCGGGGCGGGTGGGTTAGATGAGGTGGAGGTCGCGGGCTCGGCGGACGGCCTCGCGGCGGCGGGTGGCGTCGAGCTTGCGGTAGATGTTGCGTACGTGGGTCTTCACCGTGTTGACCGACAGGGACAGCTCGGCCGCGATCTCCACGTTGGTCAGGATGCTCTGCAGGTAGCGCAGGATGGTCAGCTCCCGCTCGGTGAGCGGCTCGTCCAGCGCCGCCGCCCGGGGCGCCGGGGCCCGCTCGGCGGGCGCGTCGGCACCCCGGACCAGGTCGCTCACCGTCGGCCAGTGCGCCGTGCCCGCGTCCAGGTGCGCGGCGAGCAGGTCGCGGATCCCGGGCTCGGCGCGGGTGAACGGCCGCCGGAGGCCCTCCGGCCCGGCCAGGTCGAGGGCCTGTTCCAGCACCCGTCCGGCGCGCCGGTCGTCGCCCGCGCGCCGCGCCAGCACCGCGTCCAGCACCGCGGCGTCCAGGCGTACGGGCAGCGGCCAGCCAACCGCCTCCGGCGACTGCCAGTCGGGCAGCGCGTACCCGGCGGCGCGCGGGTCGCCGGCGCGCAGCTCCACCCGGGCGAGCGCGACCGCCAGCGGCGGGGCGGTCCCGTCGCGTACGGGGTCGACGAGCAGGTCCCGGGCGGCGCCCAGGTCGCCCCGGGCCCCGCGCACGTCCGCCTCGGCGGCCAGCAGCCAGTGCGTCAGCTCGCCGGCCCGGGGCCGGTCGCCAAGCCGCTCCCGCGCCTCGAAGAGGAGCCGGTGGCCCTCGGCCAGGTCACCGGCGTCGCGCAGCAGGTACGCCCGGCACAGCGCCGCCACGGCCCCCACGACGGGCTGGCCGGTGGCCGGGTCGGCCGGCGCCAGGTTCGCCCGCGCCTCCTCGGGCTGGTCCCGGTGCAGCGCGACCACGGCCAGCGCCAGGTACGCGTGGGCGCAGTCCTCCCGGCAGGACCAGCCGTGGCAGGGCGGCAGGGCCAGGGCGTCCCGGGCGAGGGTCTCGGCGGCCCGCAGTTCGCCCCGCACGGCGTGCAGCAGGGCCGCCCGGCTGGCACAGACCAGCTCCGTACGCGGCCGTCCGGCCTCCCGGGCCGCCGACAGCGACCGGGCGAAGGCGAGGCCGGCGGCGGGCAGGTCCCCGTCCGCCAGGTCGGCCAGGCCGAGCGCCGTACCGGCCACCGCCCGCACGTCGGCGTCCTCGGCGGCGGCACTGCGCGGCTCGGCCGGCACCTGCGCGGCGGGCAGCCCGTCGGGGGGCCTACCCGGCGGGGTCGGATGCCTCGCGGGCCCACCGGTCGCTGGCGCCGGGGACGCCCCGGCCGACCCCGACGCTGGGGACGCCCCGGCCGACCCCGGTGACGGAGACCCAGCTGACCCCGACGCTCGGGACGCCCCGGCCGACCCCGGTGACGGGGACGCCCCGGCCGGCGGAGTGGGACGGGTGGCGAGCAGCCGGGCGGCGGCGGCGCGTACCGCCTCGGGGTCGCCGGCCAGCCGGGCCAGGGTGAGTTCCACGGCCGTGGCCAGCCGCCGGAACCGGTCCCGGCGCGGCGTCGGCAGCGTCCGGGCGGCCTCGACGGCCTCGCGCAGGTGCCCGGCGGCGGCGGTGGCGTCGCCGGTCCGGGCCCGATCGGCGGCCCAGGCGAGCCCGAGTTCCGGGTCGCCGCGCACGGCCCCCGGCGGCGGGGGCGCGGGCGCCCGGCCGGCGGGGGCCTCCCGGTCGTAGGGGACCAGCTCCGGCCAGCAGGCCACGAAGAGCGCGGCGGCCCGGTCGTGGTCGCCGCCGGCGAGCGCGTGCCGCAGCCCCTCGGCGGGCCGGCCGTTGCCGGAGTACCAGCCGGCCGCGCGCAGGTGCAGGTCGCGAAGCTCGTCGGCGGGCAGCCGGGCCAGCTCGGCGTGCAGCAGGTCGCTCAGCAGCGGCGGGCACCGGTACCAGGGCGGGCGGCTGTCGTCGCGGCGCAGCAGCCCGTCGTCGCCGGCCAGGCCGGCCAGCGTCTGCTCGGCGTCGGTCCGGCCGGTCAGCGCGTCGGCCAGGCCGGCGCAGACCGCGTCGGCGACGGCGGAGCGACGCAGCACGTCCCGCGCGTCCGGGTCGAGCCCGGCGAGCACCTCCTCGCGCAGGTAGCCGGCCACGGCCGGCTGGTCGCCGCCGAACTGCTCGACCCAGCGGGCCGGGTCCGGCTGCCCGCGCAGCGCCAGCGCGGCGAGGCGGAGGGCCGCCGGCCAGCCGCCGGTGCGGTCCCGCAGCCGGCGCACCCCGGCCGCCGGCAGCGCCACCCCGTGCGCGGCCAGCAGGTCGGCGACCTCGTCGCCGCCGAAGGCCAGCTCGTCGGGGCCGACCTCGGTCAGCTCGCCGGCCAGCCGCAGCCGGTGCACGGCCAGCGGCATCCCGGCGCGGGCGCCCACCACCAGGCGCAGCCGCTGCTCGGCGTGGCGGAGCAGGAACTCCAGACCGGTCAGCGCCTCCGGGTCGGTGATCCGGTGCAGGTCGTCCAGGACCAGCAGCACCGGCCGTTCCCGGGCGGCCAGGGCCGCGGCCAGCACCTCCAACTGGTCGGGGCGGGGCGGCCGGTCCGGCACGGGCGGCCCCGGGTCGTCGGTGGGATCCGTGGCCGCGCGCAGCGCTGCGGCGAGGTAGGACCAGAGCCGGTCGCCGTCGTCGCCGGCCTCCACGGAGAGCCAGGCCGCGCGGGGTCGCTCGGGTTCCGACGGCACGCCCGCCGTCGCGCCGAAGTCGCCCGGAGCCGCGCCGGCCGGCCCGTCGTCCCGGGGCCCCCCGGCGGCGGCGGTCACCGGCCCCGGCCCCACCCGGTCCCGGTGCGCGCCGGCCTCGCCGGCGGCGCGGTACCAGGAGGCGAGCAGTGTCGTCTTGCCCCACCCGGCCGGGGCGCGGACCAGGGTGACCGGCCCGGCGGTCCCCTCGTCCAACGCCCGCAGCAGCCGGGGCCGCAGCACCAACGGCTCCGGCGGCGGGGCGGGGCACAGCCGCGACGTCAGCAGCCGCCCGCCGGCCGGCCCGCCCGCGACCGCGACGCCCCCCGTGTCCCGTACGTGCTCCGGCATCCGGCCCACCCTCCACCGATGCGTCCACTCCCCCAGGTCCCGCGGGCGGCGGTTACCCGGCGCGGGCCCGTTCACCCCTTCGGGGGGACCCGGCTTCACCCCGCCCCGGGCGACCCTGGGCGTACGCGGGCGAGCGACCGCGCGCCGGTGCGCGTCCGGCGTGGGAGGGCAACGGGAGGGGGCCGGGGTGGGTCGAAGGGGACGGCTGGCGGGCGCGGCCGGGGCGGCGCTCGCCCTCGTGGCGACGGGTCGGGCGTTGGCCGTACGCCGGCCCGGGTCCGCCTGGCCCCGCGCGGCCGGCGCCGATCCGCGGCCCGCGCGCTGGCAGGTGGTGACCGTCGACCGCGCGCCCGGCGAGGTGCTGCCCGACGGTCGTTGGCCGGAGCCCCTGCGCCGGCTCGGCGCGGCCGTGCAGGTCGAGCTGCGGCCGGCCCCCGGCTGCCGGGGCACGGAGCTGGCCGCCCGGCCGGTGCCCGGCGCGGCGCCCCCGGCCGGCCTCGCCGCCCACCTGGTCGGTGACGACCCCGGCCTGCTGGTCCGCCGGGCGTTGCGGGAGGCCAAGCAGCTCGCCGAGACCGGTGAGGTGCTCCGCGCGGACCGCTGGCCGGCCGACCGCCCGGCGGGGCCGCCGCGATGAGGGCGCTGTGCTGGGCGGGCGCTGGCGAGCTGGCGGTACGGCAGGTGCCCGACCCGGAGCTGCGCAACGGCCACGACGTCATCGTGCGGGTCCGGCAGAGCGCCACCTGCGGCGGGGACCTGCCGCTGCTGGCCGGGCGGGTGCCCTTCCTCGCCGTCGGCGACGTGCTCGGGCACGAGTTCCTCGGCGAGGTGGTCGAGGTCGGGCCGCAGGTGCGCCGGCACCGGGTCGGCGACCGGGTGGTGGTGTGCGCGTCGGTGGCCTGCGGCAGCTGCTGGTACTGCCGGCGTGACCTGCCCTCCTGCTGCGACAACGGCAGCGCCGACCCGGCCGTCACGGAGGCGGCCTGGGGCCACCCCACCGGGGGCGCGTTCGGCCAGCCCCGGGCGATGGGCGGCTTCGCCGGCAGCCACGCCGAGTACGTCCGGGTGCCGTACGCGGACGTCGGGGCGTTCACCGTGCCGGAGCCGGTCAGCGACGACCGCGCGCTGTTCGCCTCCGACGCCGCGCCGGCCGGTTGGATGGGCGCCGACCTGGGCCAGGTGCGCCCTGGCGACGTGGTGGCGGTCTGGGGCGCGGGGGCGGTCGGCCAGCTCGCGGCGCGGGCGGCGCGGCTGCTCGGCGCGGAGCGGGTCATCGTCGTGGACGCCGAGGAGGAGCGGCTGCGGATGGCCGAGCGGCACGCCGGCGCGGAGACGATCGACCACCGGCTCGCCGACGTCACCGCCGAGCTGCGCGAGCGCACCGGCGGGCGGGGCCCGGACGTCTGCGTCGAGGCGGTCGGGGCCGCCTGGAACGGGCACGGGCCGCGGTCGTTGGCGGACCGGTTCACCGGCGGCGCCGAGCGACCGGCGGCGGTCCGCGAGGCCGTGCACGCCTGCCGCAAGGGCGGCTCGGTCTTCCTGCTCGGCGAGTTCACCGGTTTCGTCGACACCTTCCCGCTGGGTGCGGTGACCAACAAGGGGCTGACGGTGCGGGGCGCGCGGCAGCACGGGCAGCGCTACATCCCGATGCTGCTGGAGCGGATGGCCCGCGACGAGCTGCGTACGGAGCACCTGGCCACCCACCGGCTGCCGCTGGAGCGGGGCGCGCAGGCGTACGCGCTGTTCCGGGACCGGGCCGACGGCTGCGTCCGCGCCGTGCTCAGCCCCGATCTCCCGCCCGCCGTCGGCTGAGGCGCAACGCTGCGGCCCGCCACACCGGGTGGCAGACTCGGCGGATGGGTGAGCAGCGGACGTACGACCTCGTCCTGTTCGGGGCGACCGGCTTCACCGGCGGGCTGACCGCCGAGTACCTGGCCCGCAACGCCCCGTCCGGGCTGCGGTGGGCGCTCGCCGGGCGCAACCCGGGCAGGTTGGCCGCCGTACGGGACCGGCTGGCGGCGCTCGACCCGGCGCTGGCCGGGCTGCCCCTGCTCACCGCCGACGTCACCGATGCGGAGTCGCTGCGGGCGGTCGCCGAGAGCGCCCGGGTGGTGGCCACCACCGTCGGCCCGTACGTGCACCACGGGGAGCCGCTGGTCGCCGCCTGTGCCCGCGCCGGCACCGACTATCTCGACATCACCGGCGAGCCCGAGTTCGTCGACCTGATGTACGTGCGCCACCACGCCGAGGCGCAGCGCACGGGGGCGCGGTTGGTGCACGCGTGCGGGTTCGACTCGATCCCGCACGACCTGGGCGTCTGGTTCACGCTCAGGCACCTCCCGGACGACGTGCCGATCGCCGTCGACGGCTTCGTCCGCGCGGGCGGGCGGTTCTCCGCCGGCACGTACCACTCGGCGCTCACCGCCTTCTCCCGTACGGCGCAGGCGTCCCGGGCGGCCCGCGAGCGGCGGCAGGTCGAGCCGCGACCGACCGGGCGGCGGGTACGCGCGGTGCCCGGCCGCCTCGCCCGCGCCAAGGAGCTGGGCATGTGGGTCGTGCCGCTGCCGACCATCGACCCGCAGGTGGTCCGCCGCTCGGCCGCCGCCCGCCCGGAGTACGGGCCGGACTTCCGCTACCGGCACTTCGCGGCGGTGAAGCGGCTGCCCACCGTGCTGGCCGGCGGGGTCGGGCTGGGCGGCCTGATGGCCCTGGTGAAGCTGCCGCCGACGCGGCGCTGGCTGCTCGGCCGGCTCGCCTCCGGGCAGGGTCCGACGCCGCAGCAGCGGGCGAAGTCCTGGTTCCGGGTCCGCTTCGCCGGCACGGGCGGCGGGCGGCGGGTACTCACCGAGGTGGCCGGCGGCGACCCCGGCTACGACGAGACGGCGAAGATGCTCGCCGAGTCGGCGCTCTGCCTGGCCACCGACGAGCTGCCGGCCACGGCCGGTCAGGTCACCCCGGTGACCGCGATGGGCGACGCGCTGCTGGACCGGCTGGTGCGGGCGGGGCTGACCTTCCGGGTGCTGGACCCGCCACGCTGACCCCGGCCCCGACTCCGCGGCTGGCCGACCCCGCCGCGCCGACCGGCCGCCGGGCCGGTCCCGCCGACCGGCGGGTTGACCCTCGACCAGGTTGAGACGACAGGATCACCGTCGTGGAGAGCGACCTGCACAGCATCGGCGAGCTGGCCCGGGCCAGCGGGCTGACGGTGAGCGCCCTGCGGTTCTACGACTCGGCGGGGGTGCTGATCCCGGCCCTGGTGGATCCGGCGACCGGCTACCGCTGGTACACCGGCGACCAGGTGGCGCCGGCCCGGCTGGTGGCCGGGCTGCGCCGGGTCGGCATGCCGGTGGCCGAGATCGCCGCTGCGCTGCGGGTCGAACCGGCGCAGGTGCACCGCCTGCTCGACGCGCACCTGCGCCGGCTGGAGGACGGCCTCGCCGACGCCCGCCGCGAACTCTCCCGGATCCGTACGCTGATCGATTCCGAGGAGCCCGTCATGACCACCCGTCTCGTGATGTCCCGTGCCGACCTGGCGGCCGCCGTGGACGCCGTCCGCTTCGCGGTCGGCGCCGACCCCGACCTGCCGGCGATGGCCGGCGTGCTGTTCGAGTCCGACGCGGCCGGCGTGTGGCTGGTGGCGACCGACCGGTACCGGCTGGCGGTGGCGCGGGCTGCCGCGCGGGTCGACGGGCCGGCGGTGCGGGTACTCGCCCCGGTCGCCTTCGTCGACGAGTTGCGTGCCCTGCTCGACGGCGGCGTGGGCCTCACCGCCGAGGCGCGGCTCACGGTGACCGCCGGCACGATCTCGTTCGCCGTCGCCGGCCACGCGCTCGACGCCGCCGCCCTGCCGTACGACTTCCCGGACCACCGCCGGCTGGTGCGCATGGCGCCCGACGGCCCGGCGCACCGGCTGACGATCGACGCCGCCGCCCTGCGGGCAGCCCTGACCAGCGCCGATGCTCCCGTCGTCACGCGCCGGCACGACGGCGCGCCGCTGGCGGTGACGGTGCTCGGCCCGGACGGCCGGGGCGGGGTGCGGCTGCTCGGGGCGGACGAACTGACCGGGCAGGAGGACACGTTCCGGATCGGGGTCAACGGCGGCTACCTGCTCCAGGCCCTCGACGCGGCCGGCCGGGGCCAGTTGCTGCTGGAGTCCGACGGCCCGATCGCGCCGCTGGCGGTGCGCCGCCCCGACGACGCCGACGCCTTCTCCATCCTGATGCCGATCCAGCTCTGACCCTGGCATCCGGCCGACTCCGCACGCCGGGTCCCACCGCGCCGAAAGGTCCCGTCCTTGCACATCGGCGCGGTGCGGCGCGGTGTCCGGACCGGGCCGGGGCGCGACCGGGCCGCGACGGTAGCATCGGTGGGTCCACCCGACGTCCGGACGGAGCGTACGGAGCAGCATGCTCGACATGGAGTTGATCCGGAAGGATCGCGAGGCGGTGGCGACCGCGCTGGCGAAGCGACTGGATCCCGCCGAGGTCACCCGGGCCCTGGACGAGATCCAGCGGCTCGACCAGGAACGCCGCGCCCTGATCAGTGGGATCGACGGCGAGCGGCAGCGCCGCAAGGCCGAGGCGCGCGCCTACGCGGCGGCGAAGCGGGCCGGCACCGAGCCGGAGGTCTCCGCGCCGGAGGCGGGCCGCAAGCAGCTCGCCGAGCTGGAGTCCGAACTGGACGAGGTGCAGGCGCGGCTGCGCACCGTGATGAGCGAGCTGCCCAACCTGCCCGCCGACGACGTGGTGCCGGGCGGCAAGGAGGCCAACCGGGTCGTCCGGACCTTCGGCGCGCCGCCGGCCATCGAGAAGGTCCGCGACCACGTCGAGCTGAGCCGGATGCTGGGCCTGGTCGACCACGAGCGCGGCGTCAAGCTCGGCGGCTCGGGCTTCTGGATGTACACCGGCATGGGCGCCCGGCTGGAGTGGGCGCTGCTGAACTTCTTCGTCGACGAGCACGTCAGCGCCGGCTACGAGTTCCTGCTCCCGCCGCACCTGCTGCTGGACACCGCCGGCTTCGCCGCCGGGCAGTTCCCGAAGTTCTACGACGACGTCTACCACCTGGACCGGGAGTCCGCCCCGCGCGGGCAGTTCCTGCTGCCCACCTCGGAGACGGCGATCCTCGGGGCGTACCAGGAC
This sequence comes from Micromonospora sp. CPCC 205546, assembly GCF_036902715.1. NCBI lineage: Bacteria > Bacillati > Actinomycetota > Actinomycetes > Micromonosporales > Micromonosporaceae > Micromonospora > Micromonospora sp. CPCC 205546. The sequence goes on along the minus strand of NZ_JBAKHL010000017.1, from coordinate 53,246 downwards.
GAGATCCTGGAGACGGCGAAGCTGCCGCTGAAGGCGTTCGCGTACACGCCCTGCTACCGGCGGGAGGCGGCCGGGTCGCACTCGGACGAGCGCGGCACCGTCCGGGGCCACCAGTTCAACAAGGTGGAGATCTTCCAGTTCTGCCTGCCGGAGCAGGCCGACGCCGCGCTGGAGGAGATGCTCCTGCACGCGGAGGGCCTGGTCGAGAAGCTGGGCCTGCACTACCAGCGCAGCCTGCTGTCGGCGGGCGACGCCAGCGCGTCGATGAAGAAGACCCTCGACATCGAGGTGTGGATGCCGAGCACCGGCAAGTACAAGGAGGTGTCGTCGGTCTCCTGGGCCGGCGACTACCAGGCCCGCCGGGCGGCCATCCGCTACCGCGAGCCGGGCGGCAAGCAGACCCGCTTCGTGCACACCCTCAACGGGTCGGCCCTGGCCACCAGCCGGCTCTTCCCGGCCATCCTGGAGCAGTTCCAGCAGCCCGACGGCTCGGTGCTGGTTCCCGAGGTGCTCCAGGCCCGCCTGGGCACCGACCGGCTGACCCCCCGCTGACCGCCGGCCTCACCCCCGCCCCAGCTCAGGGGGCGGGGGTGAGGCGCAGCGCGAGTTCGGGGCAGACCTTGACCGCCTTGCGCGCGCCCTCGCGCAGCCACGTCGGCACGGGCGTGGACGGGAAGGCGGGGTAGCCGTTGCCGTCGAGCCGGATGAAGTCCGGCACGACGTGCGCGCACAGGCCGTGCCCGTCGCAGCGCGACCAGTCCAGCGTGAGCCGCTGCGGGTCCGCGTCGGGCGCGCCGGGCAGGCCCATCACCGCCCTGACCCGCCGGCCGCAGCCCTCGCCGGTGGTGTGCAGGCGCAGGTCCTCGGCGAACACCTCCACGGCGGAGAGCGCGAACCGGGCCGTACCGTCGGGGTGGCTGCACGCCCCGCGGCCCTTCACGTCGCCGGCGGCGGCGCGGACCACCTCCACCGGGGCGCTGCCGGAGACCGCCAGGTCGACGGCGCGGGCCAGGTCGGGCAGGCCCATCCGGCACGGGCCGCACTGCCCCGCGGACTCGCCGGCCAGGTAGCGCACCACCTGGGCGGCCTCACCGAGGGGGCAGGTGTCCGCGCCGAGCGGGACGAGGATGCCCGCGCCGAGGGTGCCGCCCACGGCGGCCATGCCCTTGCGGGAGATCTCCGCCCGGTCGGCGGCCTCCCGGGTGATCCACCTGCCGTGGTAGCCGCCCGTCAGCACGCCCGGGCCGTCGGGCACCTCGCACAGGTCGAGGATCTCCCGCAGCGGCGTGCCGGCCGCGCACTCCACCACCGCCGGGCGTCCCGCCGCGCCCGTGACGGTGAGCAGCACGGTGCCCGGCTCGTCGTCGGTGCCGAGGGCCGCGTACTCGTACGGGCCGAGCCGGGCGGCGACCGCGAGCTGGGCGTACGTCTCGGCGTTGGAGAGCAGGGTGGGCAGGCCGTTGACGCCGGAGTCGCTGGAGCGCCGCTTGGTGCCCGGCGGGATGTGCGGCAGGCCGTTGATGCCGTTGACCAGGGCGCCGCCCTCGCCCGAGATGAACCGGTGCGGCACGGTCACGATGCTGGTGGGCACCGGCATCCGGCGTTCCTCAAGCGCCTCGGTCAGGGAGGCGCGACCCACCCCGTCGTCGGCCACCCCCACGACGATCTCGTCGGCGTCCAGCGCGTACGCGGCGAGCGCGGCGCCGTCGAGGACCAGGTGCGGGGCCCGGGTGAGCAGCACCTTGTCCTTCCAGCTCGCCGGCTCGCCCTCGATGGCGTTGACCACCACCACCGCCGGCAGGTCCCGCCGTTCGCAGGACTCCAGCACCGCGCGGAGCTTCCTCGCGAACGGAAACCCCGCGCCCCCCTTGCCCTTGAGCTGGACGCCCTCGGCGAGCCGCAGCAGGGTGGCCGGTTCCATCGGCCCGACCGGCCCGTGCACCTCCTCGTGCGCGGGCAGGTCGAGCCGGCCGTACTCGGCGAAGCCGGCGGTGAGCCGGGGCTCGCCGACGCAGGCCACCGGGGGCACGGTCGTCCGCGTCACTTCGCCTCGCCCCGCAGCCCCGCCCAGTACGCCCCGTCGACCGCGTCGGCGTCGACCCGCCGGCGGCGGCGGGCCGACCGGCTCTCGCCGGCGGCCCGGCGCGCCCGCCGGGAGGCGAGGTCGACCAGGGTGGGGGTGTCGTCGGCCGGCAGCGGGACCTCCTCGGGGACGTAGCGGACCGGGGGCCGCCAGTAGTCCGGTTCGAGGTCGAGGTCGTCCTCGGCGCTGTGCCGTCCGCCGCCGCTGCGCGGCGCGGAGATCGGCCCGGCGGAGACCGGATCGCTCGGCTGCCAGCGGCGGGGGCTGTCCCAGGGTTCCTCGGCCTGCTCGCGGCGGGGCGGCGGGGCGTAGCGCCGCTCCGCGTCCCGCTCGGCCCGGTCGCCGCGAGCGGGCTCCTCGACGCGACCGCGTCGAGGAGCGGGGGCGGCTTCCTGCTCGCCACGGCGACCGGTCGGGACGAGTTCCTCAGCGCCGCGCCGCACGGTGAACCGCTCCGGGTCGCGACGCCGCGCGGGGGCCGACCAGGTGCCGGCGAGCGTGGCGTCGGCCCAGGCGTCCCCGCGCCTGTCCGGCTTCGCCGTCCGGGTGGCGCGTCGGGTCAGCCCCCGCAACAGCGACCGGCCCGGGGCGTCCTCGGCCGGCCGGCCGGCCAGGGCCCGGTTCATCGCGGCGGCCTGGTGCTGCTCCCGACTGCGCCGGCCCAGGCCGACGGAGAGGCGGACCAGCAGCGCCAGCACGACCAGCAGCACGCAGGCCAGGTAGCTCAGCATCACCCAGGGCTTCGCGGGCCGCCCGGCGTTGAGCCCGTGCACGATGGCGAACGGCCAGGAGAGGTACGCGGCGGAGTGCAGCGTGCGCCAGAGCCACTTCGGGCCGACCCCGGCGAAGCGGGCCCGGACGACACCGGTCCAGAGCACGCTCACCATCAGCAGCGCGGCCACGGTGCCGAGGCCGACGTAGAGGCCCCGGCCGCCGACGAAGGGAACCACCGCGTCGGTGCTCGCCGCCCGGCCGGTGGCGATCTTCGTCAGTACGTGGAAGAGCAGCCCGGCGACGCCGAGGATGCCGGTGGCCCGGTGTGCGGACTGCAGCAGCACCCGGTGCCGGATCAGCAGCACCAGCCGGTCGGTGGCGAGCAGCCCCATCATCACGGTGAGGCTCAACGCCACCAGGGCGACGACGCCGGCGAAGAACTCGGTGAAGAAGAAGCCGTACGCGTACGCCGTCGACCCGACCCCGGTCAGCATGGTGACGGCCCACGACGCGGCGAGGGCGGAGACGGTCAGCAGGGCCACCGCGGGCCGGGACCGGTTGCGGGCGCCCCGGCTGGTGCTGGTGGTCCGGACGGTCGCCGGCTTGTGGTTCCGTTGTGCCCGGACCATCTGCTCCTCGATCGTCTCGCGGCGGCGCACCGCCGGTCGGCACTGTTCCCCATCGAGTACGCACCGGCGCGGCGCACGGATCACCGCCACGCGAAATTCCCGCACCGGTGTCGCCCCGTCCGGCCGGCGGGCGCCGCACGGAGCAGCTACATCAACACATGCCCATGCATTGACAGCGCTTGCAATGCGCTTGTAATCTTTCGGGAATTTTCAACCCTCACTGCAAGATCCCGGCAGCGTCGGGCCTCCCCCCGGCCTCGCCCACCGCCCGTCCCCCACACCCCCGTCAGGAGTCCTCCCATGCAGAGACGTCGACGGTTCTCGGCGGTCGTCGCCCTCGGCGTGATCGCCGGCCTGATCGCCCCCGCCGCCGCGACGGCACCCCCGGCCGCCGCGGCACCGGCAGGCGGCAAGAAGGTCATCGCCAACCTCTTCGAGTGGAACTGGTCCTCGGTGGCCACCGAGTGCCGCACCACCCTCGGCCCGAAGGGCTACGGGTGGGTGCAGGTCTCGCCGCCGCAGGAGCACGTCCGGGGCTCGCAGTGGTGGCTGGCCTACCAGCCCGTCAGCTACCGCATCGAGTCCCGCAAGGGCACCCGCGCCCAGTTCAAGTCCATGGTCGACGCCTGCCACGCCGCCGGGGTGAAGGTGGTCGTCGACGCGGTCGTCAACCACATGTCCGGGCAGGACAACGGCGGCACCGGTTGGGCCGGCTCGTCGTACGGGCACTACGACTATCCCGGGATCTACCAGACGCAGGACTTCCACCACTGCGGTCGCAACGGCGGCGACGACATCGCCAACTACAACGACCGGTGGGAGGTGCAGAACTGCGAGCTGGTCAACCTCGCCGACCTCAAGACCGGGTCGGACTACGTCCGCACGAGGATCGCCGGCTACCTCAACGACCTGCTCTCGCTCGGCGTCGACGGCTTCCGGATGGATGCCAGCAAGCACATGCCGGCCGCCGACATCGCCGCCATCAAGGGCAAGCTGTCGCGCTCGGCGTACATGGTGCAGGAGGTGATCCACGGCGCCGGTGAGCCGATCCAGCCGGGCGAGTACACCGGCAACGGCGACGTGCACGAGTTCCGCTACGGCAAGGACCTGGCCCGGGTCTTCCGCTCCGAGAAGCTCGCCTACCTGCGCAACTTCGGCGAGGGCTGGGGGCACCTGCCGAGCGGCTCGGCCGGCGTCTTCGTGGACAACCACGACACCCAGCGCGACGTCGGCGGGGTGCTGACCTACCGCGACCGGGGCATCTACGCGCTGGCCAACGCGTTCATGCTCGCCTGGCCGTACGGCTCCCCGACGGTCATGTCGAGCTACACGTTCAGCCAGCGCGACCAGGGCCCGCCCTCAGACAGCTCCGGGCGCACCCTCAACGCCACCTGCTACTCCGGCTGGGAGTGCGAGCACCGCTGGCCGGTCATCGCCAACATGGTCGGCTTCCGCAACGCCACCGAGGGCGCCGGCGTCGTCAACTGGTACGACAACGGCAACAACCACATCGCCTTCGGTCGGGCCGGCAAGGGCTTCGTCACGATCAACGACGAGGACTCCGCAGTGAACGGCCGGTCGTACCAGAGCGGACTGCCGGCCGGCCGCTACTGCGACGTCGTCCACGGCACCTTCAGCAACGGCGCGTGCAGCGGGCCGGTGATCACCGTGGACGGCGGCGGCTGGTTCGCCGCGAACGTGCCCGCCCACGACGCGATCGCCATCCACGTGGGCGCCCGGCTGAGCTGAGCGTCCCGCCCTACGCGACCCCGTCCCGGCCGACATTCCGGCCGGGACGGGGTTTCGCCGTTCTCCACCCGTTACAGTTTGTTTGTGCGTTTTGACCGAATGAACCGGCGACACGTCCGACTGCTGGCCGCCGTCGGCGTACCCCTGCTCCTGCTTGCTGCCGGGGCGACGGGCTGGGCGCTGACCCCCGCGGCCGCGCCCACCGCGCCGCCGGTCGCCGGCCCACCCGCGTCGCCGACCCGCGCGGCCCCGGAGCGCGTGCCCGTCGCCGCGCCCGCGCCGGGCGACCTGCCGGTGGTCGACTACGGCCCCGCCCCCACCGGCTTCCCGGCCGACCCCGGCGCCCTGGACACCACACCGCTGACCGAGGGTCTGCACCCGACCCGCCGCATCGCCGCCTACACCGCCCCCGGCGGCCGGCCGCTGGCCTTCCTCGACCCCACCATCAGCGGCGTCGACCTGACCATGCCGATCGCCGAGCGGCGGGCCGGCTGGGCGGCGGTGCTGCTCCCCTCGGCCAACCGCACGCTCGCCTGGCTGCCGCCCGGCGGCCACACCACCGTGGCGCTGCGCGACCAGATCGTGATCGAGCGCAAGCCGCACCGCCTCACCTGGTACCGCGCCGGGCGGTCCGTGCGCAGCTGGGAGGTCAGCCTCGGCCAGCGCGGCCAGGAGACCCCGCTGGGGCGGACCTTCATCCTGGGCCGCACCCCGCCGCCGGAGAGCGTGTACGGGGGCGTCGACATCTTCGCCCTCGGCTCGGTGCCCGACGACCCGGACTCGGTGCCGGCGGGCCTGCGCGGCGCGCACATCGGCATCCACAGCTGGTACCACGACGGCGAGCTGGGGAAGAAGACCACCAACGGCTGCATCCGGCTCACGAAGAGCGGGCAGCGGGAGCTGCTGGCCGAGGTCCGCCCCGGCACCGAGGTCGTCGTGGTCGACGAACTGCCCGCCCCGCCCCCGACGGCCTGACGGTCCCGTCCGCCGTCGCCCCACGGCCGGCCGAGGGCGCCCCGGTTCGCGTCACGCCCGGGGTCAGGAGGCGACCCGCTCGTCCGGTGCGGCCGACGCGGGCCGGCGCGGCAGGGGCGGGCGCGCCTGCCCGGCGAGCGTGCGCCACAGGAACTCCAGCGTCAGCGCCCAGACGAAGGCGCGCTGCTCGTTGTTCGCCGCCGCGCCGTGACCGCCCTCGACGTTCTCGTAGTAGGCCACGTCGTGGCCGTGCTCGCGCAGCCGGGCCGCCATCTTGCGGGCGTGCGCGGGGTGCACCCGGTCGTCCCGGGTGGAGGTGACGAGCAGGACGGGCGGGTACGCCCGGTCGCCGTCGACGTTGTGGTACGGCGAGTACCGGCGCAGGAACTCCCAGTCGGCCGCCACGTCCGGGTCGCCGTACTCGGCCATCCACGAGGCCCCGGCCAGCAGCCGGTGGTAGCGCCGCATGTCCAGCACCGGCACGTGCGCGACGACCGCCCCGAACAGCGACGGGTGGCGGGTCAGCATCACCCCCATCAGCAGGCCGCCGTTGCTGCCGCCCTCGATCCCGAGCCGCCCCGGCGTGGTGACACCGCGCGTCACCAGGTCGACCGCCACCGCCGCGAAGTCCTCGTACGCCCGGGGCCGGTTCTCCCGCAGCGCGGCGCGGTGCCACCCGGGGCCGTACTCCCCGCCGCCCCGGATGTTCGCCACCACGTAGTTGCCGCCCCGGGCCAGCCATCCCCGGCCGACCACCCCGCTGTAGCGCGGCGTCATCGGGATCTCGTAGCCGCCGTAGCCGGTGAGCAGCGTCGGCCCGGCGGGCGCGTCCGGGTCGCCCACCACGAAGTACGGCACCCGCGTGCCGTCGGCCGAGGCGGCGAAGAACTGGCGTACCGCCAGGCCGCCCGCGTCGAAGGACGCCGGTGCCCGCTTGAGCGTCTCGACCGCGCCGCCGACCTGCCCGAGCCGCAGCGTCGCCGGCTCGAGGAACCCCTCCGAGGCGAGCAGGTAGGCGTCGTCGTTGTCCGGGTCGGTGTCGACGACCTCGCTGTGGTCGAACTCCGGCACCCCGGGCAGGGGCTCCCGCCGCCAGCCCTCCCCGTCGGGCGTCAGCACCTCCAGCCGGCTCCGCACGTCGACGAGGGTGGCCAGGATCAGCCGGTCACGGGTCCAGAGGTGGCCGCTCAGCGCCGTACGGTCGTCGGGCCGGAAGAGCACCGTCAACTCCCGGTGACCGGCGAGGAAGGCGTCGAACCGGGCCGCCAGCAGGGCGCCCGCGGGGTGGGTCGCCCCGCCGACCGTCCACGGCGAGCGCAGCCGGACCAGCAGCCACTCGCGGTGCACGTCCCACTCGGCGTCCTCCGGCACGGTGACCGGGATCCGCTCGCCCGTCGCGGTCAGCAGGTGTCGCTCCGAGCGGTAGAAGTCCAACCGGCGGCCCACGAAGTCGCGCTCGAAGCCGGGCGTCGGGTCGTGCCAGGCCCACACGGCGACGTCGTCGGCGTGGCCCTCGTGGACGATCTCGGCCTCGGCCAGCGGCGTGCCCCGCCGCCACCGCCTGACCACCCGGGGATAGCCGGAGGAGGTCAGCGAGCCCGGCCCGAAGTCGGTGGCGACGTAGACGTGGTCGGCGTCGATCCAGCCCACGTCGCTCTTCGCCTCGGGCAGCGTGAAGCCGTCCTCGACGAAGGCGCGGCGGTCGAGGTCGAACTCGCGCACCACGACCGCGTCTCCCCCGCCCCGGGAGAGCCTGACCAGGCAGCGCCCGTAGCCGGGCCGCAGCACCGTCACCCCGTTCCAGACCCAGTTCTCGTCCTCCTCGGCGGCCAGCGCGTCCAGGTCGAGCAGCACGTCCCACTCCGGCTCCGACCGGCGGTACTGCTCGAGCGTCGTCCGCCGCCAGACCCCGCGCGGGTGCGCCGCGTCGGTCCAGAAGTTGTAGTAGAGACCGTCCCCGCGCCACCCCGGATAGGGGATGCGGTCGTCCGCGTCGAGCACCTGCCGGAGCTCGCCCCGCAGGGCGGCGAACCCCTCCCCGCCGGTCAGGGCGGCCACGGTCTCCGCGTTGCGCTCCCGCACCCACCCGGCGGCGTCCGCGCCGTCGAGATCTTCCAGCCAGAGGTACGCGTCGTCACTCTCATCGATCAACCTCGCCACCCCGCCACTATGCCCGAAGAGCGGCCCGCATCCGGTCCCCGATACGTCGTCGACCCGGCCGGCCCTTGCGGTGACGGGCCAGACTGGGGCACCCGTCACCCAGGAGGCACCGTGCGTCACCCGTCCCGCTTTCTCAGACGCCTCGGCGCGACCGCAGCCGCCGCCACCGCCCTGGTCACGCTGCTGCCGCAGGCGGCCGTCGCCGCGGTCGTCCTCGACGACGGCGTCGTGCTCCCGTCCACCACCGGCACCGACCACCTGGTCACCGCCGACCGGCCCGCCTGGGCGGCAGTGGCCGTCCACTCGACCTCGAACTACAACATCAGCCTCTTCGACCAGTGGGGTGGATGGCTGGCCTCCAGCTACGGCTACGGCTTCAACCGGTCGGAGTTCGTCGCCGTCAACTCGCACCTGTTGCCGCCGGCGTCGTACGAGGCCCGCACCAGCACGAGCTACGGTCCCGCCGTCGCGCACACCCAGTGGCGGCAGTCCCACACGACGACGACGTTGCCGTACCCGGCGAACGACGGGGTGAGCGGCCCGTCCGATCCGGACCTGACCTTCGCCGCGCTGGGCAGCACCCAGGTGGTCAGCGTCTCGGACATCCACCTCAAGGCCGGCGAGGCGTTCTGGGTCGACGTCGCCCCCGACACGCTGTTCTTCCTGCTGGAGAGCAACCCGTACGACAGCTCGACCCGGCTGCGCAGCCGGCAGCAGCACGCCACGGCCGGGGTGGTCCGCACCGCCCAGGGCTGCACGCTCTACCGCGCGAACCACAGCGGCGTCCACGGCCTGTTGATGGTCGCGGACGCCGCGCCGGTGACGACCACCCCGCCGGGCGGAACGGCGGTCGCCCTGCACCGTTACGACCCCGCCCGCCCCCACACCTGCCCGCAACGCAACTTCCCCGGTCCCACACCCCCGGGCGTCTGACCGGCCGGCGGTCCCTGTGCGGGTCGCACCCGCACAGGGCTACCGCCGCCCGTCGCGCGGGCTGGGCCGATCAGAACTGCTCGACCCAGTACGGGGTGACGTCCATCCAGCCGTTGGCGCCCGCGCCGTGCCTCCGGCCACTGCTGGCGGTGCTCAGGGTGTACCAGGCGTCCACGAAGTCCGGGTCGTCGGTGTACCAGGAGGTCGGGATGGCGTCGAGGATCGCGTTGACCAGCGGGGCGTACGCGCCACCGTCCACGATCACCAGCAGGGCGCCGGCGATCGCCTTGACCAGGGACGAGTAGTTGGTGTCCCCGTCGTCCTCCATCATCACCACGTCGGCCAGGTTGTACTTGTACGACGAGAAGTGCACCAGGAGCTGGTTCGGGTGGTACGTGGTCCCGTCGTGGTCCAGGTAAGGCATCTGCACCAGGTCGACCTTCACCTTGCCGTCCAGCCCGAACCCGGCCACCAGGTTGTAGATCTCGGCGTCGCCCTTGATCCAGGGCTCCTCGTCGTCGCTCAGCCGGACGGCGTCGACCTTGGTGGCCCAGTAACCGGCCGAGGCGCTCACCCCGTCGGCGGAGGCACGGGACGCGGCCCGCGCCGGGGCCGCCCGACCGATGCCCCGCACGCCCAGCTCGTCCCGCATCAGCGCCAGCCCCGCGGAGAGCGCCCGCTCGGTGTCCACGTCGACCACGAGCACCGGCCGCTGCGGCACCCGCGCGGCGTCCAGCACCACCGTGCCACCGGAGCGGTCGTACGCGGTCACGCTCGTCGCCGAGTCGTCGGTCGGGACGGCGGCCACCAGCGGCGCCTCGCCGCGGGCCAGCGCCGCGCGCATGTCCGGGTGGGCCAGCCGCAACCGCAGCAGCGAGCCGGTGCCGCCCGGCAGGCCCTTGGCGACCAGCAGCCGCTGGTTGGCGGCGCGCAGGTCACCGGCGAGCCGGGCGCCGACGCCGGCGGCGAGCAGGTCGACCGGGCCGTTCGCGGCGGAGACGCCCAACCGGGTCAGCTCGGACCGACCGGTGAGGGCCACCTGGCGGGCCACGCCGTCGGTGATGGCGAACACCGGGCTGGCGACCACCGGTGCCGGTGCGGGGTGGTCGGGCCGGGCGTGCGCCGGGGTGGCGAGAGCCGCGGCCATGGTGGTCGCGAGACCGAGGGCGAGGGCGGCACGGCGGAAGGTACGTCGGTTCACATGGGCTCCTCTGCGTCTCCCGGCCATCGCTCGTGGCGGCGACCAAGAAATTGACGACGATAACTACATAGGTATACGTCCGCCGGGGAGCCGTCAACGCCCGGGCGCGCCGCGTCGGCATGGGCGCGGCCATCGCGGGTAGTACCCGGAACATGAGGGCGAGTTTCCGGCTCGGCCGGATTGCGGGCGTACCGGTCGGGGTCAACTGGAGCGTCCTGGTCATCTTCGCGCTGATCGCGTGGGGGTTGGCCGCCAACCAGTTCCCCCGCGCCTACCCGGACCGGCCCGTCGCCGCGTACGTCCTGGCGGGGCTCGCCGCGGCGGTGGTCTTCTTCCTCGGCCTGCTCGCCCACGAGGTCTCCCACGCGATCGTCGCCAAGCGCAACGGGCTGGAGGTCGGCGGGATCACCCTCTGGCTCTTCGGCGGCGTGGCCGAGCTGCGCGGCGAGGCGCGCGACCCGGGCGCGGAACTGCGCATCGCCGGCGTCGGCCCGCTGGTGAGCCTGCTGATCGGGCTCTTCTTCGGCGCGATCGCCGTGGTGCTCGCCCTGGCCGGGGTGGAAGGGCTGCTGCTGGGCTCGCTGGCCTGGCTGGCCGGCATCAACGTGCTGCTGGCGGTCTTCAACGCGCTGCCGGCCGCCCCGCTGGACGGCGGGCGGCTGCTGCGGGCGGCGGTCTGGAAGGCCACCGGCGACCGGACGAGGGCGTCGGTCGTCGCCGCCCGGGCCGGCTGGGTGCTCGGCGCGGTGCTGATCGGCCTGGGGCTGTGGCAGTTCCTGGCCGGCGTCGGCTTCGGTGGGCTCTGGCTCGCCCTGATCGGCTGGTTCCTCATCGGCGCCGCCGGCATGGAGGAGCGGCAGGCCCGGATGGGCAGCGCGTTGCAGGGCGTCCGGGTGGCCGACGTGATGACGCCGCAGCCGCAGACGGCGTCGGGGCAGATGACGGTGGGCGACTTCGTCGACCACTACCTCTTCGCGTACCGGCACACGGCCCTGCCGCTGATCGAGGGCGACCGGCCCGTCGGCCTGGTCACCCTCGACCGGGTGCGCGGCATCCCGGCGGACCGGCGGGCCGCCACCACGCTGGCCGAGGTCGCCTGCCGCGCCGACGAGCTGGTGCTCGCCCGGCCGGACGAGCCGCTCAACGAGCTGCTCCCCCGGCTCAGCGAGTGCGCCGACGGGCGGGCGCTGGTGGTCTCCGACGGCCGGCTCGTCGGGATCGTCTCGCCGAGCGACATCAGCCGGGCGGTGCAGCGCGGCAGCCTCCGGGAGCAGTTGGCCGACAGCCGGCCCGGCCGCTAGTCGCGCGGGAGGTAGTGGTCGAGCAGGTCGGTGCGGAAGGTGCCGGCCGGGTCGAGCCGGCGCGCCAGGTCGAGGAAGTCGGTGTAGCGGGGCCAGGCCGCGGCGAGGGCCGCCGGGGCGAGGCCGAAGACCTTCCCCCAGTGCGGGCGCGGCGCGAACGGCGCGAGCCGCTCCTCCACGGCCGCCACCACCGGCAGCACCGCCGCCGCGTCCGCGGTCCAGGTGAAGTGGATGGCGAGGCTGTCCCGCTCGTGGTTCGGGCTGAGCCACAGCCCGTCGGCGGCCACCGCCCGCAGCTCGCAGACCTGGAGCACCGGCGCGATCAGGTGCGCCACCGGGTCCAGCGCGGCCAGCGCCGCCGCCGCGCCGCGCGGCACGTGGTACTCCGACTGCAGCTCCGCCCCGCTGCTGGGGGTGAACCCGAGCCGGAAGTGCGGCAGCCGCTCGTGCCACGGACCCGGTTCGCCGAGCTGCGTCGTGCAGTTGCGTGCCGGCATGCCGGGCACCGGGTGCCGCGGCCCGTCGGCCGCCGTGGTGTCCAGCCACTCCGCCGGCAGCGGGGCGGCGTCCGCGCGCTGCTTGACCCACACCTCCCGCAGCCGGGGCGTGCGCCAGTCGGTGAAGACGCTGACGCTGTACGCGGAGGCGAACGCCGCGTCCAGCGCCGAGCGGGGCAGGCCGAGGCGGACGTGCTGGCGGATGTCGAAGGTCGGCACCACGTCCAGGGTGACCCGGGTGACGACGCCCAGCGCGCCCAGCGAGACGACCATCCCGGCGAAGGTGTCCCCGTCGGCCGCCCGGTCGACGGTCAGCAGGTCGCCGCCGGCGGTGACCAGTTCCAGCCCGGCGACCGTGCTGGCGAGGTTGCCGATCGTCTCGCCCGAGCCGTGGGTGCCGGTGGCGATCGCCCCGGCGACCGAGATGTGCGGCAGCGAGGCGAGGTTGGCCAGCGCGTACCCGCGCGCGTGCAGCCAGGTCGCGAGGTCCCCGTAGCGCATGGCGGCCGGCACGGTGACGGTCCGCCGGTCCTCGTCGAGCGCGACGGTCGCGGGCAGCCCGGCCAGCGAGACCAGCTCGCCGGGGGTGTCGCCGAGGCGGTTGAACGAGTGACCCGTGCCCACCACCCGGAGGCGGTCGCTGCCCGCCACCAGCCGGCGCAGCTCGTCCAGCGAGGAGGGGCGGTGGTGGCGGCGGGCGGCGTAGTGGACGTTGCCCGCCCAGTTGTGCCGTGGCCCGGCCCCGGCGGTGCTCACGGGGTACGGCGGTGGTCGGTGCGACGGTCGTCGGCCGGGACCCCGCCGAGCGCGTCGACGAAGCGGTCCCCGGCGTGCCGGGTCAACGCCGCCGCCACCTCGGCGGGCTCCTCCCGGACGCGCGCCAGATCCAGCAGCTCCACCGCCGCCCGACCGTCGACCGGATGGCGCCCGTCGGCAGGCAGGTCGCCCAGCGCACCCGGCGCGGGCACCAGCAGCAGTCGCGCCGTGGCGGGCAACCCCTGCGGGGCGGGCGGCCGGGCCAGCGCCAGCGCCTCGACCTCCGCCCACGCGATCGTGCGGCGCAGGCCCGGGCGGCGGACGGCCATTCCGTCGGCGTCGATGACGAACCGGAACGGACGCAGCAGGCCGGCCAGCACGCTCCCGCCCAGCAGCACCGCGCCGACGGCGACCAGCCGGCGCAGCAGCGCGTGTTCCCCCGGCAGCACCAGCAGCACCCCGCCACCGGTCACGCAGGCCAGGGGCAGCACCAGCGCCCCCCGGCTGCGGTGCAGTTCCATCTCGTACCCCCCGTTCGACAGTGCGGTCGTCGGGACGCATCATCGACGACCACCGGCGGGGGCGGAACCGGTCGATCGGGCACGGTTACCGCGCCGCCGTCGGGGAACCCTACGCCGATGAGCAGCTATCGCGATCCCGCCCCACGGGGCGACGTGTTCCCCTCCGAGGAGGAGATCGACCCGACCGGCACCGGACTGGAGCCGTCGGGCGCGGTGCCGTCGGGCACCACGCCCGGTCCCCGGCCGACACCGGCGCCCCCGCCCGCGCCCCGCCCCGTGCCGCACCCGGGGCCGGCGCCCCGCGCGGGCGGCACCGGGCCCCGCGCCTGACGCCCGCTCCGGCCCGACGGCTCAGAGCTGGGGCGTGACCTCGGCCGCGACCAGTTCGAGGTGGTCGAGGTCGGCCAGGTCGAGCACCTGGAGGTAGAGCCGCTCGCTGCCGATCTCGGCGTACCGGCCGATCTTGTCGACGACCTCGGCGGGGGTGCCCGCGAGGCCGTTCTCGCGCAGTTCGTCCGGTTCCCGGCCGATCGCGGCGGCCCGCCGGGCCACCTCGGCGTCGTCCCGCCCGCAGCAGAGCACCAGGGCGTTGGACCAGCACAGCTCGCCCGGGTCCCGGCCGGTCTCCGCGCAGGCGGCCCGCACCCGGTCGAACTGGGCGGCGGAGTCCCCGATCGAGGCGAACGGCAGGTTGAACTCGTCGGCGTAGCGGGCCGCCAGGCGGGGCGTGCGCTTCGGGCCCATGCCGCCGAGCAGGATCGGCGGGCGGGGGTCCTGCACCGGCTTCGGCAGCGCCGGCGAGCCGCTGACCGGGTAGTACTTCCCGGCGAAGTCGAAGGTCGCGCCCGGCGGCGTCGCCCAGAGCCCCGTCACGACGGCGAGCTGCTCCTCCAGCCGGTCGAAGCGCTCCCCCAGCGACGGGAAGGGGATCCCGTACGCGGTGTGCTCCTCGGCGTACCAGCCGGTGCCGATGCCCAGCTCCACCCGGCCGCCGCTCATCTGGTCGACCTGCGCGACGGTGATGGCCAGCGGGCCGGGCAGCCGGAAGGTGGCGGCGGTCATCAGCGTGCCCAGCCGGATCCGCCGGGTGTCCCGGGCCAGGCCGGCGAGGGTCGTCCACGCGTCCGTCGGGCCGGGGTCGCCGCTCACCGCGCCCATCTTCAGGTAGTGGTCGGAACGGAAGAAGGCGCCGTAGCCGGCCTCCTCCGCGCAGCGGGCCACGGCGAGCAGGTCGTCGTACGTCGCGCCCTGCTGGGGTTCGGTGAAGATCCGCAGTTCCATGTCCCGAGCATAGGGAGCCGACCCGGCCGGCGCGCCGCTCCGGCCCTTCCCGGACGTACGGGCGCTGTGCCCGCCCGGGCGCCTCGTCGCCCCCTCCTCGCCGTCCCTCCGTCGGCGGCGGGGCGCCGCCGCGGCGAAGTGGCGGGCATCCGATAGCGGCGGCTGTGGCCCCGGGTCGTCCGCCGGTCCAGAGTGGAGGCCGAACGACGAGACGAGGAGAGACCCATGGAGGACCAGCACCGGGACCGGCTGATCGGGGCGGTGGAGGCGCTGCTGCCGGAGGTGTCCCGCCGGGCCGGGGAGATCGAGGCGGCCCGGGGGCTCCCGGCCGACCTGCTCGACTCGCTGCGGGCGGCCGGCTGCTTCCGGATGTTCGTCCCCCTCAGCCACGGCGGGTACGACGCGGACCTGCGCACCGGGCTGCGGGTGCTGGAGGCGCTGGCCCGGGCCGACGGCTCCACCGGGTGGACCGTCATGATCGGCGCCGAGACGCCGCACCTGCTGGCGATGCTGTCCCGCGACCGGTTCGACAAGGCCTACGCCGACGGGCCGGACGTGGTGGTCGGGGGCGGGTTCGCCCCGCAGGGGCGCGCCGAGCCGGTCGACGGGGGCTACCGGGTCACCGGCCGGTGGGCGTTCGCCAGCGGCGCGCGGCACGCCGACTGGATCTTCGGCAACTGCGTGCTGACCGAGGACGGCGCGCCGCTGCCCGGGCCCGCCGGGGCACCGCCGCCGGTGCGCTCCATGCTCTTTCCGGCCTCCCGGGTGACCGTGCACGACACCTGGCACGTGCTGGGCCTGCGCGGCACCGGCAGCCACGACGTCGAGGTGGCGGACGCCTTCTGCCCGGCGGAGGAGAGCTTCGACCTGTTCACCGGCGTGCCCTGCGTACCGGGGCCGGGCTTCGTGGCGCCGCTGGTCCACTTCGTCCTGCACCTCGGCGCGGTGGCGGTCGGCATCGCACAGGGTGCGCTGGACGACATGGTCGCCCTGCTCGACGGCGGTCGGCAGCGGCTCTACGCCCGGCAGTCGCTCGCCGACTCGCCGGCCTTCCGCCTCCAGCTCGGCCGCGCCGACCTGGACGTACGGGCGGCACGGGCGCTGCTGCGGGACCTGGCCGACGAGCTGTGGGCGGCGTGCGCCACCGACCCGGCCGCGATTCCCGCGCTGCACCCGAGGATCTCCGCCGCGCTGCCCTGGGTGACGGAGCGGGCCGCCGCCGCGGTCGACACCTGCTACCGGGCGGCCGGCGGCGGGGCAGCCCGCGACTCGTCGCCGCTGCAGCGCCGGTTCCGCGACATCCACACGTTCAGCCAGCACGCGGCGGCGGCCGAGGGCTGGCTCGCCAACAACGGCGCGCGGGTGCCCGGTCAGCCGGTGGAGCTGGCCTACTGACGCCGGGGCGACCGGCCGGCGTCGGGTCCCGACGCCGCCCGGTCGGGCCTGCTAGACGTACGGCCGGGTGGCGTACGCCGCCCGCAGCGCGGCCAGCCCCGTCGACTTCGGCGACAGGGTGCCCCAGCCGGAGTTGAAGTAGTTGGTCCGCGCGATCCGGGGGCCCCGCTCCGCGTTGAGCTGGGCGACGGCGGCCGGCACGGTGGCGATCCAGGCAGCCTGGTCCGGCACCTCCGCCACGCGTACGCCCCACTCGGCGATGATCACCGGGCGGGAGAGGGCGACGGGGCCGAGGTCGGCCACCGCCCAGTCCTTCGCCCGGCGGAACCGGGCCAGCGCCGTGTGGGTGGGGCTGGTGGCGTAGGCGTTCCACTGGAGGAAGTCGAGCCTGGCCATCAACGCCTCCGGGTGGGTGCGCTGGAAGCACGCCCGGTCGAAGCCGCCCACCCCGACCGAGAACGTCGTGCCGGCGGGCAGTTGCCGGGCCTTGAACCAGTTCACGATGTAGGTCACCGCCTGCACGGCGCGGGCGTCCGACTGCGCCCAGCTGTAGGTGACGCCGGACTCGGTGGTGCCGAACTCGTGGTCGGTGTCCAACTCGGAGGCGAGCTGGATGTTCACCCCGAAGCCGAGGGTCCGGTACTGGGACAGGGCGCGGGCGAACAGGCCGTCGCAGTGCCCGGCCAGGACCTGGCTGTAGCCGTACGCCCGGGGCCAGGTCGTGCCGGGGCGCTGCTGGATGGTCATCGCGGGCGCCGGGACGGTGTAGGCCACGCCGTCCACGGTGAAGGTCTGCGGCCCGGCGTTGGGCGCGCCGTAGTGCTTCAGCTCCAGCACCATGTTCATCCGCACCCCGGCCTGGCCGAGCGTGATCAGCCACGGCCGTTGGTAGCCGGGGAAGGTGTAGCCGTCGGCGAAGCTGCGGTACTGGGTCAGGGAGCGGAAGTTCCCCCCGGCCATGTCGGCCGTCGGGTCGGCGCCGCCGGAGAGGTAGTAGCCGCCGAGCACCGGCGGGGCGATCGTGTAGTCGGCGGTGGCGGTGGCGGTACGCCCGCCGCTGTCGCGCACCGTGACGGTGACCCGGGGCATCACGCCACCGCCCGGTAGACGGCGACCGACCCGTTGTCCGACGCCCTGCTCCAGGTGCGGCCCGAGTCGTCGGTGACGGCGAGGGTGAGCGGGTCGATGACGGCGGTGACCTTGACCGGCGCGCTGCTGTTGCCCTGCGCGTCGGTGACCACGATCGTGACGGTCACCGGCCTGGTGTCGGCGTCGCCGTAGGTGACCGTCAGGACCATCTGGTCGCCGGGTGAGTAGGTGGAGGCGTTCAGGGATGCGGTGGCGGTGGGAGCGGCCATGCCGGCTCCTCTCGTGCTAGGCCCCCGGAGCTGACCGCTCGTGACCACGGTCGGCTCCGGTTGGGGCAGGATGGCGTCGGGCGACGCCTGAGCCGCCGGGCACGCGACGGCGTGGGCCCGGGCGGCACCTGGATACGGCTCGCCGGCCGCGCCCGTCTCGGGATTGCCGCGCGGCGGGGGTGGCTGCCGGAACGGGGACGTCGGTGTCGGTGTCGGTGAGGCGGCATCGCCCGGGGCGCCCGGGACGGTGGCTGCCGGGAGCGCGGCCTCGCGGTGCGTGGGCGGCCGGCGCTGCGCTACGCCGGGGCCGTCGCGGGGCCGGGCTCGGTGGTGGCGGTGTCGGCGGGGACGATGCTGTCCCCGCCGGGCCCGAGGGATGGGATGTGGCCCGCCATCCTCACGCCTCTCACCTGCTACAACAGTGCGTCGGACAGGAGGCTTACGTCCTGTCCGTCATCGGACGGCCGTCGCGTCCGGCAGGTGACTGCGTTCCGGGGGGAAGTGTGCCGAGGCGGCCCTGGCGACGACCTCCTCCGGGCTGAGCGGCGCCTTGGGGTGGTGGGACAGGCACATCGGCGTGTCCACCTTGACGAACGCGAAGCCCTCTCCGGCCACGTAGAACTGGCCGCTCTGCATGAGGCCGATGTCGGGTAGCCGGCCGCCCTTGGCCTCCGCCAACTGACGGGCCGCGTCGATCTGCGCGGGAGCATTGAGCAGCCCGAAGAACTGCGTGGTGGCGTTGCCGGAGATCTGGTTGTGCAGCCCTTTCGGCGCCTGGGTGGCGAAGACCAGCCCGAGCCCGTACTTGCGGGCCTGGGAGGCGAGGGCGATCGTGCTGGCGGTGCAGGCCGTCTGCCCGGTCGACGGGGCGAGGGTCTGCGCCTCGTCCATCACGAGGAGCCCGCCCAGGGGCCGCTCGCCCGCCGGGTGCCGCTTGATCCAGGCGAACAGGGCCATCTGGAGCTGGTTGACGAAGCCCTGCCGTTCCTGGTCCGACGTGAGCCCGACGAAGCTGATCACGGAGATGCGTGCTCGACGGCCCGGCGAAGGGGTCAGCAGCAGGCCCGGATCGGCCGGGGCGCCGACGCCGCCGAACAACGGGTCGGTGACCATGGCGGCCTTCAGGGTCTCGGCCAGGTCCTGGGCCAGCTTCTCCGCCCGGCTCAGCCGGCTCACCCCGTCGGGCAACTCGGCGAGGAACTCGGTGAAGCCGGGCAGGCCCACCATTCCGCTCCTCGCGTACGCCTGGAGAGCCTCGGTCAGCACGGCCTTGCCCTGCTGGGCCACCCTCGTCGGCCGGTCCACCCCGGCGCGCGGAGCGAGTGCCTCCACCGCCGAACGGATCGCCTGGTCGAACTCGTCCGGCGAGTCGCGGACGGGGGTGAAGTCCGGCAAGGGCTGAAAGGTGAGCGGTCGACCGGCGTTGACTCGGGGCGTCCAGATCACCACCTCGGTGTGGTCGAGGTGGTCGCGGGCCCGCTCGGCGTCGCCGGGGCCCCATCCGGCTGGCGGTTGCGGCCAGGGATCGCCCAGCCGGGCGAGGTCGTTGTTGGGATCGAGCACGATCGCGGACACGCCCTCCCGCGCGCATTCCTCGACCAGTCGCCGGATCAGCACCGTCTTGCCGGAGCCGGAGCCGGCGAAGATCACCGTGTGCCGGCGTAGCGACTCCAGGTCCACCGCGAAGGGCCGCGCCCCGTCGGTGGTCCGCCCCACCAGGATCGAGGTTCCGTCGGCCGAGGCCCTTCCGCCGTCGACCCGCGCGTCGTCCTCGCCGCCCACCTCGGCGGCCGGCCCGCCCGAGCGGGCGGCCGGCCCGGCCCCCGCAGTGGTCGCTCCGGCGGATTCGCCGAGGATCGTTGCGAACAGCTGCGTGGAGCTGGCCGGGCGGCGCGCCACCAGCCACCCCCGCAGAACAGAGGCCGGTTCGCCGCTTAGTTCACGAAGTGCGGCGAAGACCCGTAGGTCGCCCTCTTCGACGCCGCAGCGGATGCCGCCGGCCGCGTCGAAGGCCGCCAACACCTCGGCCGTACGCTTGCCGGTCGGCCACGGGCCGTTGCGCAGCAGCACCAGCCGCCGTTGCGGCAACGCACGGTCGAGGCCCGCCATGGTGCAGGCCGCCTTCACCCTGGCGGTCACCGCGATCGCGTTCGGGTGGGAGATCCCGCGAAGACACCAGTGCGCCTCGTTCTCGGTGGCCTCGTCCAGCACCTCGATCAGCCGCCCGTGCAGCGCCGGCTTGCGGCCGGGCGGCGGGTCGTACGTGTAACTGGCACCGGTGGGAGCCTGCTCGGCGATCCAGGCCGCCAGGCCGGCCGCGAGGAGCGTCGGCATGTGTGCGTCCTCGGTGCGCGGATCGAGCGCGGCCGTCACGTCGGCCGCCGCCACCAGCTCGGCGAAGCGGTCGTCGAGCCGCCGCAGGCACGCATCGTCGGCGGCGGCCGTCCAGCCGGCCGCCCCCGTGCCGACCGTGGTGCCTGCGCCTGACGGTTCGGGCACGACCGCGACGTGGTCGCCGACCTCGATGAGGCGGTCGAGTTCGGTCACCTCGTCCCGGTCCCGACACCAGGCGATGTGCCGGTCCACGCGGCGCAGCAACGCCCGGGGCGTCAACGCCGGGGCGTCGGCGAACGCCTCGGGGCTGATCGGCCAGGTCGGATGCGGCGGTGCGAAACGTGGCCCGGCGAAGGCGGCGGTGAACCGCTTCGCCACGATGGCCCGGCCGATCTCGGGGGTGGGAATCCGGTCGGGAAGGGTGGCCTGCCGGAACCGGTCGCCGACCGGGGTGGGCGCGCTCCTGGTCAGCAGCTCCCAGGTGTCCGGCAGGCACGACACCACGATCAGCGTCCGGCGGGTGACGTCACGCAGCTTCAGCAGACCGTCGGCGATGGGCCCGACGACCTTCGCCTGGGCGTCCTCCAGCCCGGCGTACTGATCGAACATCGCGGTGCTGGTCTGGGCGAAGAGCGTGTCGAGCTGGTCGACGGCTATCACCGTGGGGTCCAACGTCAGCGCCATCAGCCGCGAGACGTCCTGGACGATCTGCTGCGGCGTACGCATCGCCGGGGTCAGCCCCCACGCCGTACGGCCGGCCGAATCACCCGGCTCGGAAATCAGGTGGGCGTAGCCGACGTCCTGCGCCTCGAAGTCGAGCGCGCCGTGCAGGACCAGCGCCCGGGCGGTGTCCTGGCAGTCCCGGCCGATCTCGCGGTGGCGCGTCCGCAGGGCTCGCACGAAGGTGTCCAGGTGCTCCCGGGTGACCGGCTGCGTGCCGGCGACCGCGTCGCGTACCTCCGCCGGGATGCCGAGCTGGGCGGTGAGCCGACGCAGGAACGTACGCAGCTGGGTGCCCCAGCCGAACGCGTCCCGCCCCATGCCTTCGACCAGGGCCAGCGCCACGCTCTCCCAGAACGTCTTCCCGCTGACCATGTCGACCAGGAAGAAGTAGCCACCCTCGCGCTGGATCCGATCCCGTACCGCTCCGAGCAGGTGCGTCTTGCCGGCGCCGGCGCGCCCCTGCATGGCCACCCCGAGGGGCACGGTGGTGTCGTCGGTGCGGGCCCTGCCGACGCCACGCAGGATCTCCGCCACCACCTTCTCGTGCAGCTCCGGCACGTCGTGCGGGCTGGGCCGCCACACGTCGTCGGGGGGTGACCGCCGGGTTGAGACTGACCGCCTCGAGCGCGGATCGCACGTCCTCAGCGATCATGCCGGGCCGATCGCCAGGGTGTGGTTCTCCTCGTCCCCGATGCGCACCGAGGCCGCCCGGTCCCGGGCGGTCAACGACTTGGTGTTGGCGACCGGGATGATCCGGACGCCGTCCCCGTGGACCATCGCACGCAATGTCGCGTCGACGATCGCGCGGTCCTGCCCACCGAGGCGGTCACGCAGGTCGGCCAGCCCCACCCAGGCTCCGGGCTCCCGGGCGAGTTCGCGATAGGCGGCGCGGATCAGGGCCTCCACGGCCTCCGGCTCGGCCACCGGTGCCGGCGCGGCGCCGGGGGGCGTCGGGCCGGCCGCCGGGCCCAGGGCGACCGGTTGCCGCGTGAAGAAGTCGGCGTGGCTCAGCCCCAACCGGCTCAGCGAGCGGTTCAGGCCGGCCAGCAGGGTGAACAGCGAACGGGTGGCCGAGCCGCCGCGCGCGGGCGGGGCGCCGGCGTGGAGCTGCCGTACCACCCGCCACCCCTCGTCGGTCAACTCGTGCGAGAACGGTCGGTGCGACCGGTCGGTCTGGACCAGGCCGAGCGTGACGAGCTTGGCGTTGTCGGCACGCGTGAGGCTGAACCCGGCCAGCTCCTTCAGCTCGGTGTTGGTCAGTTCGCGGGCCTCGACCATGAGCACCAGGAGCGCGTTGATCTGGTTGGGCGTCAGGTGGGGAAGGTCCGCCGTGCTCGTCATGGTGCCTCTTCTGTGTGGGGGTGCGCGCCGGTCCGGCGACGACGGGTCAGCAGTTGCCGGATCATGCCGACCACGGCCTGGACGTCGGACAGCACCTGCTCGTTGGTGAACCGGAGCACGTCCAGCCCGAGGAGTTGCAGCCGCACGTCTCGTCGCCGGTCGTTGGCGAATCTGATTCGTTCCCGATGTTCCGGGCCGTCCACCTCGACCGCAAGTCCCTCGGCCGGCCAGAGGAGATCCAGGCGGTAGGTCTCGCCGAGCAGGTGCCAGTCGTACGTGTGGTTCCAGCGCCGGCCCCGGGCCCACTCGTGCGGCGTCAGTGCCAGCTCCAGGGCCTGCTCGGCGGCGCTGTCGCCGCGCGGCACCCCGGACAGCGGCGGGAACGTCAGCGCCGGCGGAGGCTCCTGGACGGTGTCGGGAACCCGACCCGTCTGCACCGCCAGCTCGGCCAGGCTCGACGGCAGCGCAACCCGGACCGACCGGATCCGGTCGACCGTCCGCAGTTCTCGCCCGGCCAGCCAGACGGCGAGGCGGCCGTGCCGCACCAGCCATTCGGCGACGGCGACCAACGCACGCTCTGTGTCCCTGCTCAGTTCGTCGGTCAGGCCGACCAGCAGGACGCACCCGTCGCGGTCGTACGCGGAGGCGATGACGCGGGCCAGGCCGGCAGCCCGTACCTCTGCCGGGAAACGCGGCCGGTGCTGCCGGTGCTTCCCGCGTAGCGCGCGCTCGGCGAGGTCGGCCAGGAACGGGCCGAAGTGCTCGGAGCGTGCGGCGACCCGCGAGGCCAGGGACCGCACCGCGGCGGCGCCCAGCGTGCCGGAACCGTCGAGCCGTTCGGCGCCGGGCAGCCAACGGGGAAACAGCGTGAGCGCTGCCTGGTCCAGTTCGTCCAGGACGGCGGCGAGCAGGTCCGTGAAGCCGCTGCGAGCCGGTACGCGGTACCGGACGACGACCGGAGCGGCGACCGGTGCCGGATCGAGTCCCACGTGGAGCAGTTCGGCGTCGATGCCGGGCAGATGGCTGACCTGCCGCGGAGGAAGGGCCTCCCACCAGTTGCCGGGAGGTACGCCACTGGTCACGGCCGAGCACGTTACCGAGGATCGATCGGGCGTGTTGCCCGCCCGAATCGGTCACCCGCGCCTGCCGCTGTGGTCGTTTACGGCCACGCCAGCGGTGGGGCTCCGTGGGACGGGTGAGGCTCTCTGGCCGTGTCGGGGGCGGCGGCGGGGCAGGAGTCGGCCGTACAGTGTGCCGACCGTTCGAGCGAGGAGGGGTTCTTGACCCAGCCACCACCGGTGCCGGGCCCTCCGGGAACCGGCGACACGCACGGCGACACCAGCGACGATCCCGGGAGTACGACGCCGTACCTGCTCGTCATGCCGCCCACCGAAGGCGCGCCGCCTCCGATCGTGTGGCCCGGGGCGGAGGGCGCGCCCGCCTGGGCGATCCCCGTCAGCATTCCGCCCGGGACGCACGGGTACGCCGTGTTCATCCCGCTGGTGCCGGCCGCCTCGGGCCCATCGGCCTCACCGCCGTCCGGCCCCGCCGCCAGGTCGGCGGAGGCGTCGGCCGCGCCGACCCCCACAGTCCCCGCCCAGCCGGGAGCGAGCATCCCGACGCAGACCGTCTCGGTGAGGGCGGCGGACACCGTGGCATCGGCTGCCGAGCCGTCCTCCGACGCCGTCAGCCCGCCGTCAGCCACCACCGACCCCGCACCGACCGCCGCCCCCGCCACGCGAACCGGGAACGCGCCCGCCACCGAGAAGGCGCCGACCACCGGGGCGCCTACCTCCGAGACGCCCGCGACCGGGACAGCGCCCGACACCAGAACGGTGCCCACGACGGGAGCAACGCCCGCCGTCGGAGCACCGGCAGCCACAAGGGCGGGCAGCGGTGCATCCGCCGCCGGTACGCCCGAAACCACCGCCCAGCCGCCCGCCGCCGCGCCGTACCGGATCGGGGTGCCGTCCGGCGCGCCGGCGCCGTACCGCGGCTACCAGCCGATCCCGCGCCCGCCGTCGTTCCTCGACACGCGCTGGCCGGGGCCGGCGCCGGCGCGGGACCGGGCCGTACCGGCCGCGGTCCTCGCCGGAGCGCTGGGGCTGGCGTTCTTCGTACCGCTGACCCGCACCGGCATCGGCTGGTTCCTGGGCTGGCTCGCCCTGACCGTCGCGGTGGTCCTCGCGGTGCGGCGGACGGGTGCGCGACTGCCGCGCGCCGACCGGCGGATCCGCGCCGGCTGGGCGGTGGCGGCCCTGGCGCTGCTGTCGGTCCTGGCCTTCCGCAACGCGTGGTGGCTGGTGACGTTCTGCGTGCTCGGCGCGCTCGCTTGCGCGACCCTCGCGATCGTGGGTGGCCGGCTCGTCCGCTCGATCCTGTTCAGCCTGGTGGCGGCGCCGTTCGCGGCGCTGCGCGGGCAGCCGTGGGTGCGTGGTCACCTGCACGCCCCGACGAACCCGGGCCTGGTCCGCCGCGTCGTCGGGTCGGCCGCGGCCACCCTGGCCGCGCTGATCGTCTTCGGCGCGCTGCTGTCCTCGGCCGACGGCGCCTTCTCCGTGGTGCTCGGCGAGCTGATCCCCGAGGTCAACGTCGGTACGGTGTTCCGCTGGATCTTCCTCGCCGCCGTCGGCGGGCTCTGCGCCGTCGCCGCCGTCTACACCTTGGCCGCGCCGCCCGACCTGTCGACGGTGGACCGACCCGGCACGCGCCGCTTCGGCGTCGTGGAGTGGGCTCCCGCCATCAGCGCCCTGGCCCTGCTGTTCGGCGGCTTCGTGGCGGTGCAGTTCACCGTCCTGTTCGGCGGGCAGCGACACGTGCTGCGCACCGCCGGCCTCAGCTACGCCGAGTACGCGCGCAGCGGGTTCTGGCAGCTCGTCGTCGTCACCCTGCTGACGCTGGCGGTGCTCGGCGGGGTGGCCCGCTGGGCGCGGCGGGACCGGGCCGTCGAGCGTCACCTGCTGCGGGTCCTGCTGGGCCTGCTCAGCGTGCTCAGCTTCGTCATCGTGGTGTCGGCGCTGTCGCGGATGTACACGTACCAGAAGGTCTACAGCTTCACCGGTGAGCGGCTCTTCGTGATGGCGTTCGAGCTGCTGCTCGGCACCGTGTTCCTGATGATCCTGGTCGCCGGCCTGCGGTGGCGCGGGGCCTGGATCCCCGGCACGACGGTGGCGCTCGCCGTGGTGATGCTGCTGGGCCTGGCGGTGCTCAACCCGGAGGACTACGCCGCCCGCCGCAACATCGCCCGGTACGAGCAGACGGGGAAGATCGACGCCTGGTACCTGCGGGCGCTCTCGGCCGACGCGACGCCGGCCCTGGCGGGCCTGCCCGACCCGGCGCGCCGCTGCACGCTGAGCTGGATCGCCAAGGACCTCGACGAGCCGGACCCCTGGTACGCCTGGAACCTCGGCCGGGTCCGGGCACGCGAGGCGCTCGACCGGGCCGGGCCGGGCGCGGTGGGCGGCCCGCGCGACTGCCGGGCCGCCGACCAGTTCGACCTGCCGAAGCGCCGCCGCTGACGGACCCGCGTCGCGGTACGCGGCGATCAGGGCGTCGGCGTCGGCGTCGCGCCAGGGTCGAGGCAGCAGCCGTCCCCGGGTCGCTCCGGGGACGGCTGGACTGCCGGGTCGGTGGGCCGGGTGCGTCCACCGGGTGCCGGTCGGGTCACCAGGGCTCGGGGATGCTCACCGCGAGGCAGCGCCGGGTGCCGGGGACCGGCTGGTAGCAGGCGGACGCCTGGAGGTTGTTGGTCAGGTCGGCACGGGAGAAGGACGTGCTGCCGCCGTTGACGCAGGTGCCGCCGCTGGTGGACACACCGCCGGTGACCTCGGCGGTGGCGCAGCCGACCGTGGCGGCGGTCTTCTCCACCGTGTTCAGCGAGGAGCGCTGGTCCGTGTACTGGTGGACGCCGTAGCCGACCAGCCGCACGCCGGGACGGGTGACCGCGTACTGGAACGCCGTCGACGTGTAGTACGACCAACTGGCGCCGGTGCCCACGGTGCGCATCTCCGGATCGGCGGACGAACCGGGAACGAACATGGCGAAGCCCTTGTCGTGGGTGGTGGTGCCCGCGACCATCCGGTAGACGATCACCAGCAACCCCTGGCTGAAGCTGCCGGTGGAGTAGGTCAGGTAGCTGCCGCTGCCGCAGGTGGTCCGGTCGGCGACGTAGCCGACGCCGTTGGCGTAGAGCATCACCCTGGCGCAGCGGCCGTCGTCGGCGGTGTCCTCGATCGTACCGACCGTGGTGCTGGTGCCTGAGTTGTCGGTGGCATAACCGGTCAGCCGGACGCCGGGCAGCGCGCCCGCGTACTGGTAGGCGGTGGGATGGTAGTAGCTCCACGAGGCCGACCAGCCGCTACCGGAGGGCAGCGCGAGCGCCGGCGAGGCGGGCAGCAGCGCGGCGACCAACGCGGCGACCAGGGCCGCGACCAGCGTCATGGGGGTCGACCGCCATCGGAAACGGGCCTTCATCGGTCCTCCGATCTTCACGACGGGCAGGACACCCGGCGTCACGGATCAGGTTGACCGACGACGTCGGCGATGAGTACCGCTGGGTCTCGAAGCGGACAGCCGGACGGCCTCATCCGGCTGCGCGCGCACCTGCGGGTGTCCAGCCCGGCGCCGCGCCCCGGACCGCCCAGGCCCGGGCGGTGAGCCGGATCGAGCCGTCCGGTGCCACGGGCAGGCGGGCCGACAGCAGGTCGCGCAGGCGGGCGCGGTCCGGCGCCGTCAGGGACGCGACGTACGTCGGTGCGGGGCCCTGACCGCCGAGGAACGGGGTCCAGTAGTCGTCGAAGTCCGCGAACACCGTCGGCACGTCGACGGGCCGGACCACCACCGCCGTCAGGCCCGCGTCGGTCCACAGCCCGCGCAGGGACTCCGGGTCGCACACCGCGAACCGGCGCCCCTCGTCGCGTTCGGCCACGGCCGGATCGAGCAGGGCGGCGGCGTCCCAGAAGTGGCGCAGCAGCCCCATCCCGCCGGCGTAGTCCCACACGTAGGCGGCGGCCACCCCGCCCGGCCGGGCGACCCGGGCGAACTCGGCGACGGCGCGCGCCGGCTCGGGCACGAAGTTGACCGCGAGGCCGCTGACGACGACGTCGACGCAGCGGTCGGGCAGGGGCAACGCCCGGGCGTCGCCGACGTGGAACGCCACCCGTTCGTCGCGGACGGCCGCGCGGGCGTACGCCACGAAGCCCGGTGCGCTGTCGACGGCCGCGACGTGCGCCGGGCCGGCCAGCGCCAGCACGCTCGACGTGAGCGCCCCCGTGCCGCAGCCCACGTCCAGCCAGCGGCGGCCCGGCGGCACGTCCAGCCAGCGCAGGAACTCCGCCGCGACGGGGCGGCTCCACCGGCCCACGTACGCCTCGTAGGCCCTGCCATCCGCCCAGACCGGGTGAGTCATGCGCAAACCATACGACGCACGCCGCCTGCCGGGCCTCGGCCGCCGGGGCCGCTTCGCACCGGTTCGACTCGATCAGCCAGACTCGGTCGTCTCCCCGTGTCCGTCCGACAGCCGCGAGCAGCCCCGTACCCCCTCGTCCGATGGTTGGAGCGCATGTCCCACACCCTCCTCGTCTGGTTGGTCGGCGGCGTCCTGCTGGTGGGCGCGGGTGTCGCGACGACCCTGCTGCCCAGGTGGCGGGCGCGGGGCCAGGAGCACCGGACCGCCTGGTCCGCCGCCCGCGCGGCCATCGACAGCGCGGCCGTCAGCCGGGACGCTGCCGCGTCCCGGGTGCCGGAGGCCGAACGGTTGCTGGCCCGCGCCGAGTCGATCGCCGCCGGGCGCGGCGGGGTGTCCGCCGCCGGGGCGGCGGCGCAACTTGCGAGGGAGGCCGACCGGCTGTGGCGCACGCACCAGTGACCCCCCGCAGGCGCTACCGGTACGAGTTGCTGCGGTGGTCGCTGCTCGGCGTCGCCGTGGTCGTCCTGGTGGTCTTCCTGCTGGCGCAGCGGCAGAGCGTCGACGTCAGCTACGACCGGTCCCCGGCCGCCACGGCGAAGATCGAGGGCTCGGCCGGCGAGCTGAGCGACGCGAGCGTGCCCTCGGTGGACGAGATGACCGCGCTGGTGGCCGCCGATCCCGTGGTGCGGCTGCCCGGGTCGACCGCGCGCTGGAACGAGCACCGGGTCCGCGAGGCCGCCGGCGACCAACCCGTCCGGATCCTGGTCGCGCCGCCCGGGCTCGACAAGGACGAGCGGGACCGGGTGCGCGACGTGGAGAACGCGACGATCCGGGTGGTCGGCACCGAGGTCAGCGGCGGCATCTACCAGTCGGTGGCCGACACGCTGCCCGACTGGCGGGCGCAGTTCGCCACCGCCGACGTGACGAACCTGCTGGTGGGGCTGATCGCCGCGCTGCGGGACGCACCCGATCCGCCCGGGCACGACGAGCTGCGGTGGCGCGCACCGACCGACCGGGAGCTGGCCGCCGTCGCCGCCGACCTGCGGGCCACCGGCCTGCACCTCGGGGCCGGGGCCACGCTGACCGGCGTCCCCGACAAGGCCGCGCGCAACGCCTTCGAAGACGGCGCCCGGTACGTGGCGCTGCCCGCGCAGCCGTTCGGCGAGCCGGTGCCCCGCTACGGGCCGGCGCTGGCCGAGCTGTTCCCGGACACGCCGATCGTCGTGATGTACGGCCTCTGGATCGAGTACCACGGGCCGGCGGCCGACGACTTCGCGGAGCTGGCCGGGGCGAGTTTCTACGGCCAGTTCGCCGACCGGCTGAGCCGGTACGACTACCCGCAGGGCAACGTGCTGACGGCCTGGCTGAACCGGGTCACCGACCTGCGCTACTCCGGGCTGTTCGACCGGCCGCTGCCGTACCGGCCGATCGATCCGCTGCGGGTGGCGCTGCCGGCCCTGCCGTGGATCTTCGCGGGCTGCGTGGGGACGTTCCTGGTCCTCTCGGTCCGCTCGCTGCGCCGGCCGGACGGCCTGGGAATCCGGCGCGGCGACCCCGGGCGGGGTGGCACACCCGCCCGGTTGGCGGGCCTCACCGCGCTGGCCGTCGAGATGTCCCTGCTCACCGACGCCCGCAGCGACCCGGCGCTGACCCGGGGCGTCGTCAAGCTCCAGGCGGCCCGCGCCGCGCTGGACGAGGAGCTGCCGGACCGCCACGTGCGTACGTTGCTCAACGAGGCGTCCGAGGAACTGGACGACGCCGCCCGGACGCTGGGGATCGCCAGCTACCGCCCGGGCCTCTACCTCCGGGGCAGGCTGTCGTGAACCCGTCCGTACGACGTCGGCTCCGTGACCTGTTCGGCACGCCCTTCGGCATCGCCGTCCTGGCCTGCCTGGCGCTGGCCGGCTGGGCGTTGTGGACCGGCGGGGCGCTGGACGGTCCGGTCGCCCGGCACGTGCGCGCCTCGTCCGTGTACGTCGCACCGGGTGTCGAGCTGGACCGGGCGGCGGCCGAGCGGGTCATCGGCAACCGCCGGCTGGTCGTGCTGATGCTGGAGCCGGGCGCCGACCTCAGGCAGGGATGCCGCCAGGTCGAGCGCGCCGCCGACGGCACCGTCGTGCTGGTGATGAGCCGCGACTCCGACGAGTACGACACCTACGGCTGCGCGCTGCTGCCCGGGCGCGACGACGGCAACTTCGGTCGGGCCTTCGTGGCGGAGATGACCATCAGCCGGGGCGTCGACACCTTCGTCGACCGTCCCCTGGAGGCGCTGAAGGTCGTCACCGTCAACTACGACCTGCTGGTGAAGGCCGGCACCGTTCCCGACGGCGCGCGGACGATCAGCCCGTCGCTGCCCCGCTTCCTGCTGGCGGCCGCGGCGATCGTGGCCGTGGTCACCGGGGCGACGGTCCTCTACGTCGGCGGGCGACGCGCGGGCCGACTCGCGGACGACCGTCGCCGCCGCCGCGACGAGAACGCCGACGCCCGCGGCGCGCTCGGCGCCGCCGCGGCCGTACTGGCCCAGCAGATCGTCGACCTCGACCAGCGGTACGCCTGGGCGGAGCGCCATGCGTACGTCAGCGGCACCGAGCAGACGTTCGGCAGGAAGTACCTGGCGCTGACGTCGGACTACGCCGCGCTGCTCGACCGCGTCGCGGCCGTGGACGCGGACGACGAGGACGCCGTACGCCGACTCGTCGAGCGCATCGACGCGTTGAGCCGACAGGCGGCGGCGCTCGCCGGGTCGCCGGCCGGCACCGCGACCCGGCGGAAGGCCGCCCGGGGTCGCGGCGCCCCGCCCTCCGGCGACTGACCCTCCCGTCGGCGGGGCGGGCAGGCGCGGCGCGGGGCGCGCGCCCTCCCGGCCGCGCGGGCAAATTGCGGCCCCGAACCTCCGGATACGGACGGGAGCCCCGCGGATCCGGACCTGTCCCCCGCGCGCCGGAACCAGGGCGGCGGCGGGCCCGACCACCGGACATGAGGAACTTCGAACCGTCCCGAGGGGACGTACAGCAGGCACCCGTTGGCGACGCCGCGACCGGACACCCCCCAGACCGACCTCAGCCGGACCGGCAGGAGGCGACCGATGCTCGGCACGGACGTGAACCGGCGGACGGTGTTGCGGGCGGCGGTGGCCGGCGGGGCCGGTGCCGGCCTGGCCGTCGCCGGCCTGGGCGACCCGGTGTGGGCGCGGCAGCCCACCGGACCGGACGGGTCCGCCCGGGGACCACGCATCGCGATCCTGCTCTTCGACGGGATCGCCCCGATCGACGCGATCGGCCCGTACGAGGTGCTGTCCCGGATCCCGGGCGCCCGCGTGGTGACCGTCGGCAAGCGGACCGGCCCGGTCCGGACGGACAACGGCGTGCTCACCCTCGGGGTGGACCGCACGCTCAGTCAGGTGCGCCGGGCCGACGTTCTGCTGGTGCCCGGTGGGAACGTGCGCGGCGTCCAGGCGGATCCCGACACGATCCGCTGGGCCCGGCGGATTCACCGACACACGACGTGGACCGTCTCGGTCTGCACCGGCGCCCTGGTCCTGGGCACGGCCGGTCTGCTGCGCGGGCTGCGGGCGACGACGTACTGGAGCCTCCGGGACCAGCTCACCCAGTTCGGCGCGACGTTCGTCCCGGGCCGCTACGTCGAGGCGGGCCGGATCATGACCGCCGCCGGCATGTCCGCCGGGATCGACATGTCCCTGCACCTCGCCGCGAGGATCGCCGGCGAACGGATCGCGCAGGCACTCCAACTGGTCGTCGAATACGACCCCGACCCGCCGTTCGACACGGGCAGCCCCGAGAAGGCCGGTCCGGAACTGGTGCGCCTGGCACTGGAACTGCTGGGCCAGCCCGGTCCCCGCTGACGGCAAGCGCGGGCGCGGGCCTTCTGGGTGCGACTCCCGACCAGCAGTCCACGAGATCAGCTACACCGTCGCGGTGGAAGGAAGCGCCTGGCATGACCGCGTCGGCGCACTGTGCGACGCCTCGCCCGCCGCGACGGACCGACGAGCGGTGTGTCGAAAGCGGATCTCCAAGGGGACCATGAGGCGGCCAACCAGGAGGTCTTCGGGTCCTGGTTGCTCGTCAGCGTGGCCGACCCGGGTAGGTGCCGGCCACGGGGTTCGTGGTGGCAAAGGGGGCGGCCGGTATCGGGCGAATCGGGTGATCGTGAGGCGCTTGGTCGGTCCCGTGGCGGGCTGAGCACGAAGCTGCATCTGGCTGCAGACCGCCGGTGCCGGCCGGTCAGCCGGCCCCTCACCGCCGGGCAGCGCCACGACAGCGTCAGGTTCGCCATGGTCATGGACGGTATCCGCGTCCGACGACGGGTGGGTCGGCCGCGGACCCGACCGGGCCGGCTGCTTGCCGACAAGGCGTACACGAACAAGAAGATCCGGGCTGAGCTGCGCCGACGCAGGATCACGGCGGTGATTCCCGAGAAGAAGGACCAGGTCGCCGCTCGGGCGGCCAAGGGCAGCCGGGGCGGGGGTGCCCACCCGCCTTCGACGGTGAGCTGCACAAACAGCGCAACGTCGTCGAGCGGGCGATCAACAAGCTCAAGCAGTTCCGATCCGTGGCCACCCGCTACGACAAGAGAGAGTTCATGTACCAGGCTACGGTTGACGTCGCCACGATGAAGATATGGCTACGCGATCTCGCTCGCCCTAATCCCTGACCCAAACGAATATGTCCCAGCCGAAGCCACTGAGAGCGATGGCCAGCACAACGGCGCTGACCGCCGTCGCGGTCACGGAGAGCCACCGCCGACGGTCGTTGCCGGTAAGCGCGTGGACGAGTGACCCTGCAGCGAGGACAGCTCCGAGCACCCAGCCATGAAGCATTATGTACAGCTGCGAGGTCATGAACAGCCAGGTGCAGGGGTTAAGCAGGGAGAAACCGAAAG
Source organism: Micromonospora sp. CPCC 205546 (assembly GCF_036902715.1). NCBI lineage: Bacteria > Bacillati > Actinomycetota > Actinomycetes > Micromonosporales > Micromonosporaceae > Micromonospora > Micromonospora sp. CPCC 205546. Next base: position 20,989 of record NZ_JBAKHL010000017.1, on the reverse strand, counting down.
GCACGAGGTCCTTGGGGTCGTGCATTTCGTGGGTGAGTTCATAGTGGCCGAGTCCCAACCGGATCCGGCTGACGGCGTATAACACCAGCACGACCGCATATAGACCGCCGAATCCCAATTGCGTCACTGCAAGGCCGGTACGTACGCGGGGCGCACCGGTTGCCCGGATGGCCAGCGCAATGTTCCCTGACGCAAGCACTGCTGTCCCCTTTCTGGTGGTAGCGGCAAGTTGGAGGGCTGCCACTACGGCGCCGAGAGCGAGCCGCAGCGGCGACAGCCCTATGTCGGCGGCGCCGCGTATGTCGGCCTCCCACTGTTCGCGGTAGCGCGAACGGGCATCGGAGACTGGCAACGCGGCCGAGGCAAACCGGCTGAGGGCCAGAGCGAGGCGCATTCGGCGGGACGCTGTCATCGGGCCAGGTTCGGCCGAGCGGTGGAGATCCGGAGCGTGCTCCGCTGAGCGGCGCGTTGGCAGATCCGGCGAGCCTCGGTCGCCCCGTCGCGCGTCAGTACGTACAGTCGCCGCCGGGCACCCTTGCGATCCTGGTCATCCCAGGAGGATGTGACCCATCCGGCTCTCTCCAGGCGGTCCAACAGTGGGTAGACCGTGCCGGACGGCCGGCCGGTGGCCTTGATGATCTCCAACCCCCATCGCGGCTGCTCGGAGTCAAGCAGGACGGCCAGGACGTCAACGGTTGCCCTGCCTATACGGGCGAGCGGTTCCATGGGCCTTAAACTACATGTGTAGATTAGCGATGTCTATCAGAGACTTGAAGAGTCGACACTTCGCGGCCCTCAGGATCCACGAGACACGGCCTAGTTGCGGACCGCTCACCCTCGTGATCCATAGTCGTGGCGAGGTTGTCCGGGTCGGCGCGGTGGGCGACGCCCTGGCGCAACCTCTCGGAGGACTGCGTGGGAGAAGATGAGTACGACATCATCGACGTTCAGCTCGGGCAGGCCATCCGTAGCTGGGCAGACGGCTTTCGGACTCCGGGCGTCGCGCTGGAGGTGCATGGGCCGCTTGAGGCGCCAGGTATGGACCCAACCTGGATTGTCCGCTTCACCATGCCGTGGCGTGAAGCAGAGTTGGTCCTTTTCCGAGGGCCGTATGCCGAGGTCATGTGGTTCGACCCGCGCGACGCCCAACCCGGCGCGCACGTCGAAGGTCACTACCACCTGACACCCGAGTCCATCATCGCGCTTCTGGAGACGCTAGCAAGCGACGGGGCGGTAGCTGACCGCCGTTGACCCTCAACCCCCGCGCCAACGGGCACCGCCCGGCCTGAGGACTAGAAGAAGATCAGGGGTGGCTGGTCGGGTTACCGCATGCCTGGTCAGCTCGTCCGTGGTTGTCGGGCAGCGTCGGGGTTTGCGGGCAGTCTTGCCTGTACGGATGGCTGTATGCCACGAGTATCTTGGTCCGGTGATCGAGATCCTGGACAGCCTCGATGTCCTTGCCCGGCCCCTCCTTGATCTCCGGACGCTGACCCTCGCTGGGATTCGCTACGGATCGAACGCAGCTGACTCCATCGACCGAGAGCGGATCGAGCAAGTCACCCTCTCCCCAATCGTTCACAGGCAGACGAGTGGTGACGGCACCGAGCTCGAATATTACGGTGCGGACGGCCGGCGGCTCACTCTCGGCGAGGTAGTCGACAGCGTTATCGAAGCTGGGGGCATGCTGCACATCGCTGGCAACATCAGCTACAAGATTGCCGGTGGAACAGTGGCCGGCTTCGCATTGTATGGTGCGGATCGCGGCCCCCTGGCCTACTTCAGTTCGCTCGGATCGTATGGGGAGTTCCTTACCGCGTTCGGAACACCCGACAGCGTGGAACGCAATGAGGCCTACGGCGACCTGTTGGGATACCGCAACTACTACTGGGGCTCGAAGAAGCAGGTGTACTGGGACGGCTGGGACGAACGGTTGTCGTCGGTGAATCTGGGCGACTACGACGGGAACCACGGCCCCGGGCCGGCGTCTTGAGCTTCGACCAACAGCCGTGCTGGACCAGACCTCGCAGTCACAATTTGCGGGCGGCTACCTTCTGTGGCGGATCTCCTCGTCGGGCAGTCGTAGACCGTCCAGCCTCCCCGGAGGGGGGCAAGGTGGACGCAGGCCGGTCTTGCGCCGTCCACCGTTCGGCAAGCTCATCGGGTGTTCTCGGTGCTGCTGGCTCTGCTGTTCGGGATGGTCGGCTGACTCGTGACGTTGCGGCGGGTGTGCGGCTGCCCCGGATCGGACGCTCCGAGAAGGTGTTCCTGACGCACGGCCAGGTGAGCGAGCTGGCGGCGGCAGAGCCGCACGGGCTGATCATCCGGCTGCGATCGGGCTGCGGACTCGATCGGGCTCGCCGGCCTGACTTCCGCACGAGCTGCGGCACACAGCGGCCAGTCTCGCGGTGGCCGAGGGCGCCAACGTCAAGGCGGTGCAAACGGATGCTCGGGCACGCCTCGGCGGCCAAGACGCTGGACGTGTACGCGGACCTGTTCGAGGACGACTTGGACCAGGTGGCGGGCCGCCTCGACCGGGCGGCGGGCCGTGCTGCTGCGGACTCAGTGCGGACCGAGGGCGTGGGTCCGGACCTCGATGCGGCGCGTCCGGGTCGTCGGCAGCATGGCTGACCTGGAAGAACGGCTGGTGGGGCGGGCGGGGCTCGAACCCGCGACCGAGGGATTATGAGTCCCCTGCTCTAACCGGCTGAGCTACCGCCCCAGCACCGCGCCGGATCTTATCCCGCCCGGCGGATCACCGGCCAGCACGAAACGGCGCCGTCGCTCATCGGCGTCGTCGGCGCAGCAGCACGATGGGCAACGCGAGGATAACAGTGAGCAGCCAGCCCACCGCGATGACGCCCCACAGCCAGCCCTCGTCGCTCTCGGCGGTCTCGGTGATGAACATGCCGAGCGTGAGCAGGAAGGTCCCCCCGCCGATCGTCAGCGCGGCGAGGCCGCTGACGATCATCAGCGGGATCTCCCACCAGGAGCGTTTCACCGGCTCCCGCCGCCCGGCGCCGGCCGCCGCGGCCCGTGGCTGCGGGATGCGGTCCGGGTCACGCGCCGGCATGACCACCTGCCGGTCGGCCGGCACCTGGGAGTCGATCACGCGGATCGCGCCGGGGTGCAGGTCGAACATGGTCGGTTCGATGCGCATCGAGATGGCGTCGTCGCCGATGAGCTGCCGGGCGCCGTCGGGCCAGGCGAGCATGAGGGCGCATTCGGCGTACCGCACGGTGAGCGGGCCGCCGTGGCCGAGCCAGCTCACCCCGTCGACGCCGACGTGCAGCTCGCCGTCGCCTTCCTTCTCGCGGTAGGCGGTGCCGGCCACCGTGTCGGCCGAGCGGGTGGGCGCCGCGGCGAAGCCGGCCCAGTCGGCGCGGTGCCCCTCGGGCACCATCAGCAGCGCGCCGGCCAGCGCCTCGCGGGCCACCTCGTGCACGTCGTCGGTGTCGACGGCCTTCAGCTCGGCCCGGTGTTCGTCGACCGTGAGGTTGCGCTCGCCGGTGAGCACGTTGAAGGCGTACGACGGCAGCCGCGCCGCGTCCACCTCGGCGGTGCCGAGGAAGTCCTCCCGCTTCGCCACGACGGCGTCGAGGTCGGCCTGTTCGATCCGGCCGACGCGCAGCTTGGCGAGCGTGTCGACGAAGCCGCCGAGCACGGCGTCCTGCTTCTCCGGCAGCGCGTCGGCCAGCGCCCGCAGCGTCGCGTGGCCGTCGCCGCGCGGCTCGTAGCCCGCCGTCGTCTGGTAGGAGAGCCCGCCGTCCTGGCGCAGCGCCCGGTACAGCTCGCGCTCCAGCACGCCGGCGAAGACGCTCGCGGCGGTCCGGCGCCGCACGACGGCGTCCAGCACCACCGCCCGCGAGCCGCCGACGAAGTACGCGGGGGTCTGCGGCAGCGCCGACGACACCGCCGGCACCGGCTGGCGTACGCCCGCGGGCAGCGTCAGGCGCAGCCCGGCGGGGACGGCCTTCCCGGCGATCCAGAGCACCGCGTTCTCGCGGGTGAACCAGCGGGCCGCCCACTGCCGCAGGTCGTCGGCGGTGAGCGCGCCCAGCCCCCACTCCGGATAGCTGGTGATGCCGAAGTCGCGGGCGCCGTGGCGCCACAGCGGGATGTCGTCGACGGCCGCCGTGCCCCGGCTGCTGTGCTCGGTGCGCAGGATCTCCTTCTCCACGTCCAGCCGGCCGGTCGGCAGGTCGGTCAGGTTGGCGCAGACCGAGGTGAGGAAGGTGGCGATGTCCTGCGCGGAGCCCTGCATGTGGAACGTGGTGAACACCGGGGCGGTGGCGCCGTTGACGTGGTAGTCGGCCAGCCCGAGGGGTGCCAGCGCGAGGTGTTCCAGCAGGTGGGTGATGCCGCTGCGGGCGAGCGTCTCGTCGGCGGTGCCGACCCGGAAGGTCAGCCCGGCACGCATCGGCCCGCCGGTGGGGGCGAGCAGCGTGGGCACCCCGTCCACGTCCAGTTCCTGGATCATGACCGCCCACCCTTCGCGTACGCCTTGTCGCGGAAGCGCTGGAACTGCCTGGTCGGGTCGCCGACGTAGCCGAACATCGCCTCGTCGCCGAGCCGCCCCATGGCCGCGAACTGCCGGGCCGCCGCCGGGTACTCCTCCAGCAGGCAGAACGCCATCGCGAAGACGCTGCGCACCCAGACCCAGCCCCAACCGTCGCGGAACCCGGGGTGCCAGACAGACTGCTGCGCCGCCTGGTGGATCTCGCGCCGCACGTGCGCGCCGCGCAGGTGCGCGCTGGCCTTGCCGAGGTCGTCGTGGTCGAGCGCCTCCTCCAGGTGGGCCTCGACCACGAGCACCGCGTTCGGGGCGCCGGGCGGGGCGGCCTCGGCGCACTCCCGGGCGAAGCCGTGCGCCCGCTCCCAGGTTCCGCTCCACTTGGGACAGAACTGCTGCAGCAGCGACGCCTGGGCGGGCAGGTGGTGGGGGTGGTGCTTGGCGAGCTGGTCGTAGCGGCGGCGGGCCTCGGCCTGGCCGAGCTCGAGACCCCGCGCGTTGGTGATCCGCTGCGTCCACGCCGCCGCGTCCTCCGGGTGCCGGGCGGTGACGTCGATCAGCACCTGCTCGGCGCGCCGCAGGTGGGCGTGGAACCGGGCGAACTGCTCGCGGCTGACGTGCTGTGCGCGGTAGGCCGAGCGGATCCGCCAGCCGGCCCGGATCAGGTGCGCGCCGAGCATCGCGCCGGCGACGGCGTCGTCGGGCCGCCGGGCCAGCACCTCCCGGAGGAACTCCTCGATGCCTTCGGTCTCGCCGGCCTCACCGACGAGGAAGGTCCGCCCGTGCGGGTCCTGCCCGTCGACGAGCGCGCGCAGGGCCGGCCAGTCGCGGGCCGCGAGGGCCGCGCGCACCTGACCGACCTGGGGGTACGCCGCTGCGGCGTCGAAGTCGGGCGGCGGAAGGGCTCCGGGCATGGCGAGGAGCATAAGTGATCTTCAACGGGCCGTGACCCACCGTTCAGCCGGTACGCAGCTCCGACAGGACGGCCCCGGCGGCGCGCCAGCCGCTCGCCAGGGCACCCTGGATGGAGGGGCTGTCGCGGTGGTCCCCGGCCACGAACAGGCCCTCCCCCAGCGCCACCGGCTTGCGCAGCCGCCCCTGTGGCGGGGGCGCGGCGGGCAGCGCGGCGGGAACGGACACCGTGGACAGGTGCGTCCAGTCCGCCGTGGACCGGCCGTACAGCCGGGTGAGTTCCGCCCGTACGGTCGCCTCGGGCGGGGCCGAGGGGCCGGACGACCGAGGTGGCGACCAGGTGCCACCCGGCCGGCGCGTACGTGGCTGCCGCCCGGCTGACCACCACCGTGTTCGCGACGAGCTTCCGCCGGTCGCCGTCGACGAGCAGGATCGGCTCGTCCAGCGGTGGCTCCTGGGTGCCGTGGTAGTAGGTGGCGTAGCTGTGCATGCGTACGGCCGGCAGACCCGGCAGCAGCGTGGCCGCCGCCGGCGGGTCCACGGCGACCACGACGGCGCGGCAGCGGATGTCGCCGGCCTGGGTGCGGACGCGGCCGGGCGCCACCTCGGCGACCGGGGTGTCCAGGTCGATCAGCTCCGCCGGGAGCGGGTCGGCGACGGCGCGGGGCAGCGCGGCCATCCCCTCGGCGGGCAGGCCGATCCGGCCTCTGGCGAAGGAACGCAGCACCATCGCCAGCACGTGGCTGGAGGTCTCCAGCTCCCGGTCGACGAGGACGCCCGACAGGAACGGCCGCAGCAGCTCCTCGATGATCGCGTCGGAGAGGCCGGCGCGGCGCAGGGCGGCCTCGGTGGTGGTCTCCGGGGCGGCGAGCAGCCGTTGCTTCGGCAGGGTCGCGCAGGCCGTGGCGAGCGCGGCGAAGCGCAGCCGGTCGAGCAGCGTGCCCACGCCGGCCAGCGCGGTGCCCGGCGCGCCGGTGGGCTCGCGCAGCGGGTTCACGAGGCGGGTCAGCCGGTCGCCCCTGCGCACCAGCACGCCGGAGGTGAAGTGGCCGAGGCGCAGCCGGTCGACGTCGAGCAGGGTGCCGAGCCGGGGATACGCCGTGTTGAGCACCTGGAAGCCACGGTCCAGCAGGTAGCCGTCGACGGCGTCGGTGGCGACCCGGCCGCCGAGCCGGTCGCCGGCCTCCAGCAGCCGCCACGGCACGCCGGCGCGGTGCAGCCGCCGGGCGGCGGCGAGCCCGGCCAGGCCACCGCCGACCACGACCACGTCGGTCTCCGCGAGCATCGTGCACCTCCCCGCTTCCCGTGCGGCCGGCACGGCCGCCGGGCCTCCCGACGCATGTCGTACGGCGGCGCGGGCGCCCCGTCCGACGGCCGCCTCCGCCGGGATCCGTACCCACTCCACGAATCGACGCACCGATCGACGCAGCCGGAGTCCGAGCCGACGTCGACCATCCTGCCCGGCGGGCGCCGCGGAGGTGGGGAAACCGGTCGCCCCACCCCCCTGCCGGGGCACGATCACCGGTACGGGGGGCCGGTCCACGCGGCGGCGGGGCGGCGTGGGCGCCCGCAACGGCGAACGCCCGCCGGCGTGGCCGACGGGCGTCTGGTGTGGAAGCTCCCCCGTTTGGACTCGAACCAAAAACCTGCCGGTTAACAGCCGGCTGCTCTGCCAATTGAGCTACGGGGGACCGCTACGTCGTCCGGCACCGAATCTCGCTGCGCCGTGCGACGGGGACAAGAGTACAGGATTGCGGGGGGTGTTGGTCCAGGGGGTTACCTCCGGAGTCGAGGCTCGGAGCAGACTACATTAAAACCGGACAAATCGTCATCACGGCACAAGGAGGTATGAGCGGAGAGCAGGATGGGTAGTTAGCTGCAGACAGAGAAGGCAGGCGCGATTTGGTCGCCACCGGCGGGGTAACCCGCCGGACGACGGCGCGTCAGGTACGGAAGGAGCCGCCATGCGCGGAAAGATGATGTTCCTTGGCGGGCTGGCTGCGGGATTCGTCCTGGGCGCCCGTGCCGGTCGGGAGAAGTACGAGGAGCTGGTGATCCGGGGCCGCAAGGTGCTCGACCACCCGACCGTCCAGGAGGCGGCCGGTGTCGCGCAGGCCCAGGCGACCCGTCTCTACAGCGAGGGCAAGGACAAGCTCGGCCAGTCGAAGCTGGGCGAGAAGCTGAACAGCAACGGCCAGAAGCAGGAGCTGACCGCCGCCGACGACGCGTTCGCCGGCACCCCGGCCACGGTCGGTGCGAAGAGCGCCACCGGGTCGAGCACGACCTCGACCTCCGGGTCGACGTCGACCAGCGCCACGCCCCGTAGCAAGCCGTCCAGCTCGGGCACCAACGGCAGCGCCCTCTGATCACACCTTCGCGCGGGCCGGACGCCTTCGGGCGACCGGCCCGCTCGTGTGCGTGGTCCTCCCCGGGCGGGGCGGCGCAGGCCCGCCCGACCGCGGTGCCGGCGGCCGGACGGGCCGGGTACGAGGGCCCGGGGCCGATCAGTCCTTGCTGCTGAACGCGGCGTCGAAGGCCGCGGCTGGGGCGTCGAAGGCGAGCCGGCGGACGAACTGCAACGCCTCCGGGGCACCGACGAGGCGGTCCATCCCGGCGTCCTCCCACTCGATCGAGATCGGGCCGGCGTAGCCGATCGCGTTCAGCGCGCGGAAGCAGTCCTCCCAGGGCACGTCGCCGTGGCCGGTGGAGACGAAGTCCCAGCCGCGCCGCATGTCCGCCCACGGCAGGTGCGAGGCGAGCCGGCCCCGCCGCCCGTCGCCGGTGCGCACCTTCGCGTCCTTGCAGTCGACGTGGTAGATCCGGTCGGCGAAGTCGAAGATGAAGTTGACCGGGTCCAGCTCCTGCCAGACGAAGTGCGACGGGTCCCAGTTCAGCCCGAACGCGGGCCGGTGCCCGACCGCCTCCAGCGTCCGCTTCGTCGTCCAGTAGTCGTACGCGATCTCGCTCGGGTGCACCTCGTGGGCGAAGCGCACCCCCACCTCGTCGAAGACGTCCAGGATCGGGTTCCACCGGTCGGCGAAGTCCTGGTAGCCGCGCTCGATCATCGACGGCGGCACCGGCGGGAACATCGCCAGGGTGTGCCAGATCGACGACCCGGTGAAGCCGACGACGGTGTCCACCCCGAGCCTCGCCGCCGCCCGCGCGGTGTCCTTGATCTCCTCGGCGGCGCGGCGGCGTACCCCCTCGGCCTCGCCGTCGCCCCAGATCCGGGCGGGCAGGATGCCCTGGTGCCGCTCGTCGATCGGGTGGTCGCAGACGGCCTGGCCGACCAGGTGGTTGGAGATCGCGAAGACCTCCAGGTTGTGCTTCGCCAGGGTCTCCCGCTTCCGTTCGACGTACGAGTCGTCCGCGAGCGCCCTGTCGACCTCGAAGTGGTCGCCCCAGCAGGCGATCTCCAGCCCGTCGTAGCCCCACTCGGCGGCGAGCCGGCAGACCTCCTCGAACGGAAGGTCGGCCCACTGGCCGGTGAAGAGTGTGATGGGTCGCGCCATGGTGCTTCTCCCCTGTGGTGATGGGGATTCCGTGGGTGCGTGACCGGGGCGAGGGTGGCCGGTCGGGGCCGGTGCGCGACGGCACGCGGCGGAGCGCCGGTGGGTGCGCGTGCGCACCTGGACCCGGCCGGGTTGCGCCTCCCGCCGGTCACCGGCAACCGCCACGGTCGCCGACCCCACTCTAGGACCGCCGGGCCCCCCACGAAAGCCCCGCCCCTCCCCACGACCGTGCGCCCTCCGGACACAGGCCGCGGGATCGACGCGGACGCCGGACACGGGCCGCGGGATCGCGGAAAGGAGCGGGGAGGGGCGCGCGGCCCCTCCCCGCCTCAGCTCAGGGCAGGGTCCACTTCTGGTTGGCGCCGGTGTGGCAGGTCCACAGGTGCACCGCCTGACCGTCGGCCGGATTGTTGCCCGACACGTCCAGGCACTTGCCGGTCTGCGGGTTCTTCAGCGTGCCGTCCGCCTGGGCCGACCAGTTCTGCGCACCCGTGCCGTTGCACGTCCACAACTGGATCTTCGTCCCGTCCGCCGACGCGCCACCCGAGACGTCCAGGCACTTGCCCAGCGCCTTCACCGTCGAGTTCGGCGTCACCGTCCACGCCTGCGCCGCCGAGCCGTTGCAGCCGTAGATCTGGATCTGGGTGCCGTCGGCCGTGGCGCTGTTGCGCACGTCCAGGCACTTGCCGCCCAGGCCCCGGATCGGGCCGACGCCGCCGCTGCCTCCGGATCTGACCAGGGTGAAGTCGTCCACGTCGAAGAGGCCCGTGCCCGAGCCGGTGAAGGTCAGGTAGAGGTCCCGGGTGCCGGACGGCACCCCGGACAGGGCGGTCGTGACGTCGGCGAAGGTCGTCCAGCTCCCCGTGTTCGGCACGGCGACGGAGCCGAGCACGGTGCCGGTCGTGGACCCGGTACGCACCTGGATGGTGCCGCCCGGCCCACCGGAGACCACCCGCGCCCGCAGGGACGTCACGCCGGTCAGGTCGAGCCCGGCGTACGCGGCCCAGTCGCCCGGGTCGATGTGCCCGAGGGTCTGCCCGCCGTTGGCGCCGGTCTTGGCGAACGGGGCGACCCCGCCGGCCGAGCTGAACGCCTCCGCCTGGACGGTGGTGTTCCCGCCCGGCGGGTTGACACCGAGTTCCTTGATCCGGATGTTGCGGAACGAGGCGTCGTCGCCGGTGCCGTGGTTCTGCAGCCCGATGTGGCCGGCGAGCGAGCGGACCGGGTCCGTGTTGGTGAAGTCGTTGATCTTCACTCCGTTCAGGAAGACCTGGAGGCGCTCGCCCTCGACGAGCAGTTCGTAGGTGTTCCACTCCCCCGGCGGGTTGAGCGCCGCGTCCCGGGCGGCGATGTCGGCGGACTTGAAGGTGTAGACCGCGCCGGTGGTGCGGTCCGCCGCGTCGGTGGCGTCGATCTGGATCTCGTAGCCGTTGTTCACCGCCGACCAGGGATCGCTGGAGGCCGGGAAGCCGATGAAGACGCCGGAGTTGTCGTCGCCGGCGAGCCGCCAGTCCAGCTTCAGCGAGTAGTTGGTGAACTGCTTCGCGCTGTACCAGTACAGGCCCATCCCGCCGACCGAGGTGAGGGTGGCGTCGGCGTTGCTGAAGCTGCCCGGCCCGGCCTGGGACCAGCCGGTCGTGGAGCCGTTGTAGAGCGCCGTGTAGCCGGTCTCGGGCCGGCAGTCGGCCTTGGCCCGGCCGGCCGCGTACCGGATGCCGCCGAGCAGGTGGGCGCGGAACGCCGGCTCGGCGTACGACGCCTGGGTGTGCCCGCCGCCGGTGTAGAAGGACCGACCGCCGCTGTAGGCCTTGCACCAGGAGTGCGGGTGGTCGGCGCCCATCGAGCCGCCCGTGTAGGAGGACTCGTCGAGGGTGGCCAGCACCCGGGCCGTGGACCGGGCGTTGGTCTGGTAGTTGTACCACTCGTCGGTGCGGGTCCAGGTCTGCGGCAGGTGCGCCGTCGCCGGGTGCGCCCGGTTCTCCGCCTTGACGTTCGCCTGCTGGATGTGCGGGTGCGAGGCGAAGTACGCCCCGACCAGGTTGCCGTAGAAGGACCAGCCGTACTCGGTGTCGGCGGCGGCGTGCACGCCGACGTACCCGCCGCCGGCGCCGATGTACGACTCGAAGGCGCTCTGCTGCGCGCCGTCGAGCACGTCGCCGGTGGTGTTGAGGAAGACCACCGCCTCGTAGCGGGACAGGTTGGCGGTGGTGAACTGGGCGGCATCCTCGGTGGCGGTGACGGTGAAGTTGTTGGCCGCGCCGAGGTCGCGGATCGCCTGGGTGCCGACCGCGATGGAGTCGTGCCGGAAGCCGGCCGTCTTCGAGAAGACCAGCACGTCGTACGGGGCGTCGGCGGCGCTGGCGGGGGTGGCCGGGGTGGTGCAGGCGAGGACGGCGAGGACGGCGGTGGCCGCGCCGAGCAGGGGTCGGAGGAGTCTGCGCATGTCGCTCTCCAATGCCGGGGCTGTCGAGGGGCCTGCCGGGGCGGGGAGGGGCACGCGGCCCCTCCCCGCCTCAGCTCAGGGCAGGGTCCACTTCTGGTTGGCGCCGGTGTGGCAGGTCCACAGGTGCACCGCCTGACCGTCGGCCGGATTGTTGCCGGAGACGTCCAGGCACTTGCCGGTCTGCGGGTTCTTCAGCGTGCCGTCCGCCTGGGCCGACCAGTTCTGCGCGCCGGTGCCGTTGCAGCCGTACAGCTGGATCTTCGTGCCGTCGGCGGACCCGCCGCCGGAGATGTCCAGGCACTTGCCCAGCGCCTTCACGGTCGAGTTCGGCGTCACCGTCCACGCCTGCGCCGCCGAGCCGTTGCAGCCGTAGATCTGGATCTGGGTGCCGTCGGCCGTGGCGGCGTTGCGCACGTCCAGGCACTTGCCGCCGAGCCCGACGACCGGGCCGGTGCGGACCGCCGAGCCGGTGGTGAAGGCGAACGTGTCCACGTCGTAGAGGGCGCCGGTGCCCGTGCCGGCGAAGGTCAGGTAGAGCGTGCCGGTGCTGGCCGGCGCCCCGGAGATGCTGCCGCTGACCGTGGTGAACGTGTCCCAGGCGCCGGTGACCGGGACGGTCGCGGAGCCGAGCACGGTGCCGGTGGGCGAGCCGACCCGCACCTGGAGGGTCCCGCCGGCGCCGGCCGAGGAGACCCGGGCGCTGAACGAGGTCACGTTGTCGATCCGGTACGGCTCGAACGCGATCCAGTCGCCGTTGTTGATGTCGCCGACGGTCTTGCCGCCCTCGGCGGTGCCCTTGTCGAAGGTGCCGACGCCGGAGGAGGTCTTGAAGTGCTCCGCCTGGCGCTTGCGCGGCTGGAGGGTGTGCTGCTTGTGCGTGGTCAGCCCGCCGGCGTCGGTGTACTCGGCGTCGAAGATGGCGAAGATGTTCGCCGCGTCGTCGTGTTCGCCGTCGACGGGGATGGTGATCGAGCCCGAGCAGCCGTTCTTCGAGGTGATCTGGTGGCCGTGGCTGTCGTGGCCCAGCACGTAGGTCATCTTGACCTTGGTGCAGTCGATGGCGCCGTCCTCCGGGTCGGTCACGGTGATGCTGAACGGCACGGTGTCGCCGTAGCTGAACAGCTGGCCGTTGGCCGGGCTGTTGATGGTGACCGTGGGCGCGGTGTTGCCGACGCCGATCTGCACGTTCGCCGTGCCGGTGGCACCCTGGGGGTCGCGGACGGTCAACGTCACCCGGTAGGTGCCGTTGGCGGTGTACGTCTTGCTGGGGTTGGCCGCCGTCGAGCTGGTGCCGTCGCCGAAGGCCCAGGAGTACGTGAGCGCCCCGCCGTCGGGGTCGCTGGACCCGGCCGAGGAGAAGTTCACGGTCAGCGGGGCCGCGCCCGAGGTCTTGTCGGCCGTGGCGACGGCGGTCGGCGCCCGGTTGCCGCCGGCGATGTAGTCGTAGCGGTAGAGCGCCGAGTTGGCGTCGCCGTTGAAGTAGCCGGTGCCGTAGTCGAGGATGTAGAGCGCGCCCTCGGGCCCGAACGCCATGTCCATGATCTGCTTGCCGTTCCACGGGAACGTGTCGATGCCGCCCGGTGAGCCGTCGGTGTTGAGGTGGATCGGCTTGACCCAGCCCCGGCCGAGTTCGCCGGCGAAGAACTGCCCGTCGAAGGACTGCGGGAACTTGGTGGTGGAGTTCAGCGCGGCGTCGTACCGGTAGACGGGGCCGGCCATCGGCGACTCGGAGCCGCCGCCGAACTCGGGCGGGGTGCCGGCGTCGCCGGCGTACCGGATCCAGGCCGGCTTCGCGCCGGGCAGGGTGGGCAGGCCCGTGTTACGGAACGAGTTGTTGCCCGGCCCGCCGACGCAGTTGAACTTCGCCCCGGCGGTCCCGGCGGCGAAGTCCCACTCGGCGTACGTCTCGGTGGCGGTGTTGGTGCCGGTGCAGTACGGCCAGCCGTAGTTGCCGGGCCCGGTGACCCGGTTGAACTCGACCTGGCCGCTCGGCCCCCGGGCGCTGGTGGTGCCGGCGTCCGGGCCGTAGTCGCCGACGTGGACGATGCCGGTGGCCCGGTCGACGCTCATCCGGAACGGGTTGCGGAAGCCCATCGCGTAGATCTCGGGGCGGGTCCTCGCGTCCGAGTCGACGAACATGTTTCCCGCCGGGATCGAGTACGTGCCGTTGGCGTTCACCTTGATCCGCAGGATCTTGCCGCGCAGGTCGTTGGTGTTGGCCGCGCTGCGCTGCGCGTCGTACGCGGGGTTGCGGTTGGTGCGCTCGTCGATGGGCGCGTACCCGGCCGAGTCGAACGGGTTGGTGTCGTCGCCGGTGGAGAGGTAGAGGTTGCCGGCGGCGTCGAAGTCGATGTCGCCGCCGACGTGGCAGCACATGCCCCGGTCGGCGGGCACGTCGAGGATGTCGACCTTGCTGGTGGTGTTGATCGTGAAGTCGGCGTTGAGGGTGAACCGGGAGAGCCGGTTGACGCCCTGCCAGGCCGAGAAGTCGCTGCCGGTCGCCGGCGCGTCGCCCGCCGGGGTGGACAGCGGCGGCGCGTAGTAGAGGTAGATGTGCCGGTTGCTGGCGAAGTTCGGGTCGGCCCCGACGCCCTGCAACCCCTCCTCGTCGTGGGTGTAGACGGCCACCGTGCCGATCACTGAGGTGGTGCCGGCGGAGTCCGTACGCCGGACGGTGCCGTTGCGGGCGGTGTGCAGGACCGACCGGTCCGGCAGCACCGCGATCGTCATGGGTTCGCCGACCTCGGCGACGCCCTTGGCGAGGGTGACCTGCTGGAAGTCGGTGCCGACGATGGGGTGGGCCTGGGCCGGGGTGGGGCCGCCCAGCGTGGCCGGGCCGGCGCCGAGGGCGACGGTGCCGGCGGTGGCGGCCAGCAGCAGCGCCGAGGCGGCGCAGAGCCGTCGTCGGAGCCGGTGGATGGGGGTGTCCTGGGTGGACATCGTGGGGTGCCGTCCCTTCCTGACGAGTGACTGCCAGGGCGGGCGCGCGCCGTCGCGCCGGTTGCCGTAGCGGGGATGCGGTCGGCCCGCCGGGTGCCGTGCCCGGCCGGCCGTGACCTGCGAGAGACGGGGTGGACCCCGTCGTTCGGAGGTCACCAGTCGATGGGTTCCCGCGCCGCCGGTTCACCTCGACGAAACACATTCGTGATGGCCCGACATTAAATGGCCTGCATCGATGTGTCCATACCTTCCGCCCAATCGGCACCAACTTTCGTCAATCCCGTCGAAAGTCGCCGCGGGGCGGTACGGGGGGCGGCTCAGCGGGGACGGTCGACGGCCTGCGCGGCGAGGGCGGTCAGGGCGGCGCGGGCCTCGGCGGTCACCGGGGCCGACGCCAGGGCCGCCAGCGCGGCCTCGGCCCGCACGCGGATCATCCCCTCGATCCGCTCGCGGGCCCCGGTGGCCTCGATGATCTTCCGCAGCTCGTCGGCGCCGTCGCCGTCCAGCGCCGGGTTGCCGAACAGCTCCCGCAGCCGCGCGGCCTGCGCCCGGTCGGCGGCGCCACGGGCCAGCGCCATCATCACCGTCGGCTTGCCCTCGCGCAGGTCGTCCAGGACCGACTTGCCGGTGACCGCCGGGTCCCCGAAGACCCCCAGCACGTCGTCGCGCAGCTGGAACGCGTCGCCCAACGGGTCGCCGAACTCGGCCAGCGCGGCGAGAATTTCCGCTCCGGCCCCGGCCAGCGTCGCCCCGATCTGCAACGGCCGGGTGACCGTGTAGCGGGCCGCCTTCATCCGCACCACGGTCAGCGCGCTCGCCACCGACCCGTCGCCCACTCCCGAAACCAGGTCCAGGTACTCCCCGGCGATCACCTCGGTACGCATCAGCGCGTAGACCGCGTACCCCCGGTGCACCCGCCCGGGCTCCAGGCCGCACTCGTGGAACATCTGGTCGGACCAGGCGGCGCAGAGGTCGCCGCAGAGCAGGGCGGTGTTGCGCCCGTACGCCTCGGGGTCGCCCCGCCAGGCCGAGCGGGCGTGCAGGTCGGCGAAGAGCCGGTGCACCGACGGCCCACCCCGGCGGCGGTCGCTGCCGTCCAGGATGTCGTCGTGGATCAGCGCGAACGCGTGGAACAGCTCCAGCGCGGCGGCGGCCGCCACGATCGGGGCGCCGTCCGCGCCGCCCGCGCCCCGCCAGCCCCAGTAGCAGAAGAGCGGACGCAGCCGCTTGCCGCCGGCCAGCACGAACCGGTGCAGCGCGGTGAAGACGCCCCGGGGCGCACCGTCCGGCCAGTCCTGGCCCTGCCGGGCGAGGAAGTCGGCGAGCGCGGCGTCGAACCGGGTCCGCAGCCCGCCCGTGTCGGTCGCGGCGTCGACGGTCACGGCCCCTCCCCGGTCCGCCGACCCGTCGCCGGGGTGGGCGGCGCGACCGACGGCGGCGCGACGCCACGCGGCGGCGGGACCGCGCCGAAGGCCGGTGGCGCGACCGCGCCGGGAGCCGGGGACGCCAGCCCCGCCAGCTCCAGCAACAGGGCCTTGACCTCGGTCGCGGCGACCCGGCCCCGGGCGGCGGACGCATCGGAGCAGAGCAGCACCGGCCCGTCGGCCGGGTCTGCGGGGAGCCGCCCGTGCGACCCCCGCACCGCCCGGGCGCCGGCGTCCAGCCCCACCACGCCCATCAGGTAGCGCAGCCCGAGCTTCTTGCGGGCCAGCGCCAAGGCGGCCCGCCGCTTCGCCGCGCCCGGCGCGGCCGGGTCGAAGAACAGCTCGGCGGGGTCGTACCCCGGCTTCCGGTGGATCTCCACCAGCCTGGCGAAGTCGGGCGCGCGGGCGTCGTCGAGCCAGTAGTAGTAGGTGAACCAGGCGTCCGGCGCGGCGACGAGCACCAGCTCCCCGGCGCGCGGGTGGTCCAGCCCGTACGCGGCCCGGCCGTCGGCGTCGAGCACCTCGGCCACCCCGGGCAGCCCGGCGCAGAGCGCCGCCACCGCCGGCACGTCGGCCGGGTCGCGGACGTAGACGTGCGCCACCTGGTGGTCGGCCACCGCGAAGGCCCGCGAGGTCCACGGGTCGAGGTACTCCATGCCGGCCTGGGTGTGCACCCGCAGCAGCCCCTCGGCGCGCAGCAGCCGGTTGACGTCGACCGGGCGGGAGACGTCGGTGATGCCGTACTCGGAGAGCACCACCACGGTGGCGTCGCGGGCGCGGGCGGCGTCCAGCAGCGGCCCGAGCACCCCGTCCAGCTCGGCCGCCGCGGCGGCGGCCCGGGGCGACGAGGGGCCGTGGCGTTGCAGGTCGTAGTCGAGGTGCGGGACGTAGACCAGGGTCAGGTCCGGGGACTGCTCGGCGAGGATCAGCTCGGCGGCCCGGCAGATCCACGCCGACGACGTCAGCCCGGCGCCCGGTCCCCAGTAGCTGAACAGCGGGAAGGTGCCCAGCCGGTCGGTGAGGTCGTCGTGCAGCTCCGGCGGGTCGGTGTAGCAGTCCGGCTCCTTGCGCCCGTCCGCGCGGTAGACGGGGCGCGGGGTGACCGTCCAGTCCACGTCGGCGCCCATGGCGTACCACCAGCAGACGTTGGCGACCGTGAAGCCCGGCTCGACGCGGCGGGCCGCCTGCCACAGCTTCTCGCCGCCGACCAGGGCGTGGTGCTGCCGCCAGAGCAGCACCTCGCCGAGGTCGCGGAAGTACCACCCGTTGCCGACGACGCCGTGCCCGGCCGGGAGCGCCCCGGTGAGGAACGTCGACTGCACCGGGCAGGTCAGCGCGGGCAGCACCGTGCCGAGTTCGGCGCGGAAGCCGGCGTCGGCGACCGCGCGCAGCCGGGGCATGTGCGCCAGCAGCCGAGGGGTCAGCCCCACCACGTCCAGCACCACCAGCCGCCTGCTCATGCCGTCACCCCGCTGCGCCCGGCGTCGCCGTGCGACAGCTGATCCGTTGGCGTCAGGCCCAGGGCGACCAGCTCGGCGCGGGCGAAGGCCAGCTCCGCGGCGATGCCGGCGGCCAGCTCCGCGGCGGTGCGCGGGCGCCGCGCGGCCGGCAGCACCCCCCAGGTGTACGTCTCGACGTCGAGGTGGTCGCAGCCCGGTCCGGGCCCGGCGTAGAGCGCGGCCAGCGCGGCGCGCAGCACCGGCAGGGTGGAGCCCAGCGGCGGCTCGGGCGGGGCGTGCAGCGGCACGTGGTAGTGCACCCGCCACGGCCCGGGCAGCCGCGCGGCCAGGGCGGCGTCCAGGTCGTCGGCGGCGTGGGCGGGGTCGGCCGGGTCCGCCGCGCCCGCGCAGCCGGCGGCGCGGGTCTGGTGCAGGAAGCGCGGCTCCACCCAGCGGCGCAGCGCCGCCGTCGCCCCGGCGGGGGCCTCGATGGCGGCCGAGACCTGCACCTTCACCACCGGCAGGCCGGCCGTGCGCAGCCGGCGCAGCGCGTCGGCCGGCTCCTCCCAGGCGCAGGCGAGGTGGGCGAGGTCCAGGCAGACGCCGAGCCGGTCGGTGTCCAGGCCGGACAGGGCCGCGACGGCCTGGCCGGTGCTCTCCACCACGCAGCCCGGCTCCGGCTCGAAGCCGACCCGCACCGGCCGGCCCGTCTCCCGCTCGACGGCCGCGAGACCGGCCGCGAGCTGGTCGAGGCGGCGGCGGGCGGCGTCCGCGCGGGCGGCGTCCCAGGGTCGCCGCCAGGCCAGCGGCAGGGTGGAGACCGAGCCCCGGGCCGCATCGTCGGGCAGCAGGTCGGCCAGCACCCGGGCCAGGTCCAGGGTGTACGCGAGCCGCTCGGGCGTGGTCCAGTCCGGCTGGTAGACGTCGCCCTTGACGACGGGCGCCTGGAAGGCCGCGTACGGGAAGCCGTTGAGGGTGACCACCTCCAGCCCCCGGGCGGTCAGCCCCGCGCGCAGCCGGCGACGGGCGGCCGGGTCGGCGGCCAGCTCGGCGGCGACCGGGGCGGCCAGCCACAGCCCGAGGCCGAGCAGGTCCGCGCCGAGCGCCTCGCGTACGGGCACGGCGTGGGTGTCCAGCTGGCGCACGATGCCGGCGAGGTCCTCGGCGGGGTGCACGTTCGTGCAGTAGCCGAGGTGGACGGTGTCGCCGCCGGCGTGCCGCAGCCGCATCAGCTGCCGCCGCGCAGGATCGAGTTGCCCGCCCAGGTGCCGTCCGCCGCGTCGACGTCCAGGTCCGTCAGGTCGAGCCGCCCCGACTGGCCGTAGAACTCGACCGGGTTGCGCCACAGCACCCGGTCCACGTCGTCGTCGGTGAAGCCGGCCAGCAGCATCGCCTCCCCGGTGGCCCGGGTGAGCAGCGGGTCCGAGCGCCCCCAGTCCGCCGCCGAGTTGACCAGCACCCGCTCGGTCCCGTACGCCCGCAGCAGCTCCACCATGCGCGGCGGCGACATCTTGGTGTCGGGATAGATGGAGAAGCCCAGCCAGCAGCCGGTGTCGCGGACCAGCCCCACCGTCACCTCGTTGAGGTGGTCGAGCACCACCCGGCCCGGCGCGACGCCGGACTCGGCGACCACGGCGAGGCTGCGTTCGACGCCCCGGACCTTGTCCCGGTGCGGGGTGTGCACCAGGGCCGGCAGGTCGTGCGTCACGGCCAGGGCGAGCTGGGCGGCGAACGCCTCGTCCTCCTCGGGGGTCATCGAGTCGTAGCCGATCTCGCCGACCGCCACCACGGCGTCCTTGTCGAGGTAGCGCGGCAGCAGGTCCAGCACCGGGCGGCAGCGCGGGTCGTTGGCCTCCTTCGGGTTCAGCGCGACGGTGGCGTGGTGGCGGATGCCGAACTGCCCGGCCCGGAACGGCTCCCAGCCGACCAGGGAGTCGAAGTAGTCGGCGAAGGAGGCGGCGCTGGTGCGGGGCTGACCGAGCCAGAACGCCGGCTCCACCACCGCCCGCACGCCGGCGGCGGCCATCCGCTCGTAGTCGTCGGTGGTCCGCGAGGTCATGTGGATGTGCGGGTCGAAGATGCGCATCACGCCTCCTGGTTCGCGCGCAGCCGGGTGAGCAGGTCGGTCGCGTCCGCCGGCAGGACGCGCCCGGCGGCCTGCCGCTCGGCGGCCAGCGCGGCGAGCATCTCCGCGAGTTCGCCGTCGGCGCGGGCGTCGAGGTCGTGCACCACGGCCAGCGGCACGCCGGTGAAGACGCACTTGAGCACCGCCTGCCGCCAGGCCGCCGCGTCGAGGTGCCGGGCGTACGGGCCGAGGGCGGCGGTCAGCAGCCGGGTGTCGTTGGTGCGGATCGCGTCGTGCAGCAGCGGCACCCCCGCCGCGCCGACCGGCAGCAGCGGCAGGGCCTTGAGCACGGCGCGCTTCTCGGCGGCGTCGCCCTGCCGGTAGCGGGTCTGCGCGTGCGTGGCGTGCTCGCCCGGCAGCGCGGCCAGCAGCAGGGCCCGGGCCGCCTCGTCGGCGCTCCAGCCGGGCGCGGCGGGCAGCGGTGCCCGGCCGCAGCGCCGCCCGGCGGCCGGGAAGAGGCGGTCGATCGCCGCCGGTTCGGCCGCCACCCGCCGCAGCGCCGCGTCGAGCCAGTCGGGATCGGGTACGCCCCGCAGCGCGGCCCGCAGTGAATCCGGTGTCATCCCGTCTCCTCTCTCGTGCTGCCGACGTGGCCCCGTCACCGTTCCGGTCGCGCCGCTTCCTTTCCGGTGGCACCCGGTCCCGGTCGCGCCGCCTCCTTCGCGGCGGCGCGCAGGAAGTCGAGGGAGCGGGCCGCGACGGCGGGGGCGGCGTGCGAGTGCCGGGGCAGCTCCACGGCGACCAGGCCCCGGTAGCCGGCGTCGCCCAGGGCGCGCAGCACGGGCGGGAAGTCGATCTCGCCGGTGCCGAACTCCAGGTGCTCGTGCACGCCCCGGCGCATGTCGTCGATCTGCACGTTGACCAGGTGCGCGCCCACCTCGCGCACGCAGTCGGGGACCGGTCGCGGCTCCAGGCAGCGGCAGTGGCCGATGTCGAGGGTGATGCCGAAGCGGGCCGGGTCGCCCAGGGCGCCACGCAGCCGACGCCAGCCGGCGATGTCCTCGACCAGCATGCCCGGCTCCGGCTCGAAGCCGAGGGTCGTCCCGGCCGCCTCGGCGGCGTCGAGGACCGTCGCGCAGCCGGCGACCAGCCGGTCCCAGGCGGTCGCCGGTTCGACGTTCTCCGGCCGGACGCCCGCCCAGAACGAGACGGCCTCCGCGCCCAGGTCGGCGCCGATCCGGACGGCCCGGCGCAGGAACTCGACGCGGCGCGCCGGGTCGTCGTGCAGCAGCGTCGGGGCGTGCTTGTGCCACGGGTCGAGCAGGTAGCGGGCGCCGGTCTCGACGACCACGGCGAGGTCGAGCGCCGCGAGCCGGCGGGCGACGGCGGCCACCCGACGGGCCAGCGCGGGCGCGAACGGGTCGAGGTGGTCGTGGTCCAGGGTGAGCGCCACGCCCCGGTAGCCAAGGTCGGCGACGACGGCGAGCGCGTCGCTGAGCCGGTGGTTGGCGAACCCGTTGGTCCCGTAGCCGAAGCGCGGGCCGTCGCCCTGCGGGGGAATCCGTGGGGCGGTCACGTCGGGGAGACCTTCCGGGCCAGCCGGCCGCCGAGCGGCACGGCCGCGGCCACCGCCAGCCCCAGCAGCCCGGCCCCGGCGCGCGCGGCGAGGGCGCCCTGCAGCGCGGGCAGGCCCGTGATCCCCGCTCCCACCGCCGCCCGCACCCGGCCGGCGCGGGGGTCGGCC
>NZ_JBAKHL010000156.1:0-1301 GCF_036902715.1 Micromonospora sp. CPCC 205546 | reverse complement strand
TGGGCTTCCCCCTGAGATGTGGACACCCTGAGACTGGATGTTGGTCCAGAGGAAGGGGTGTCCCCGTTGGGGCGTCCATCGAAGTACACAGAAGAGTTCCGGCGTGACGCGGTCGACCTGGTCCGCTCGTCGCAGCGGCCGATCAATCAGGTGGCCCGTGAGCTAGGGATGAGTCACGAGACGTTGCGGAACTGGGTCCGCGCCGCCGAACGCCAGAGCGGGATCGCCGCGACCGCCTCGGGTGGGGACGGGTTGTCGGTGGCGGACAAGGACGCCGAGATCGCCCGCCTGCGGCGTGAGGTCGCGGAGTTGCGGCAGGAGAAGGAGATCCTGCGCAAGGCAGCCGCCTATTTCGCGAAGGAGATGGATCGGTGACCAGCCGCTTCCGGTTCATCTCCACCCACCGTGCCGCCTTCGGCGTCAAGCGGCTGTGCCGGGTCCTGGCGGTCTCCCGCTCCGGGTTCTACCGCTGGACCGCCAGCGAGCCCGCCCGGCAGGCTCGCGCCGCCGACGAGGACGCCCTCGCCGAACAGATCAAGGTCATCCACGCCGGCTCGGGCGACACCTACGGATCCCCGCGGGTGACCGTCGAGCTGCACGATCAGGGCGTGCGCGTCAACCGCAAGCGGGTGGAGCGGATCATGCGCCAACGCGACGTGGTGGGCCGGCACCTGCGCCGCCGCAAACGCACCACCATCCCCGACCCGGCCGCCCCACCAGTGCCGGACCTGATCGGCCGGGACTTCACCGCCACCGCACCGGACCAGCGATGGTGCGGCGACATCACCTACCTACGCGTCGGCGCCGGCTGGCTCTATCTGGCCACGGTCATCGACATCGCCACCCGACGGCTGATCGGCTGGTCGATCAACACCCACACGCGCGCGGAACTGGTCATCGACGCCCTCGACGCGGCGGTCGCCGCCCGCGGCGGCCGGGTCGACGGGGTGATCTTCCACTCGGACAGGGGCGCCCAATACGGCAGCGGCGACTTCGCCGACGCCTGCCAACAGCACGGCATCCGCCGCTCGACGGGGCGGATCGGCTCGTCGTACGACAACGCCCTGGCCGAGTCGTTCTTCGCCACCCTGAAGCGTGAACTCGACGTCGACCGCCGACACTGGACATCCGAGACCGACGCCCGCCGCGACGTGTTCCGCTGGATCGCCTTCTACAACCACCGACGACGCCACTCCGCGCTGGGCTACCTCAGCCCCGCCAATTACGAACAGGCTCTCGCACCGACTACGCTGCATCAGATCGCGGCATAACCCGGTGTCCACATCCCGGGGGGAACCTCA
>NZ_JBAKHL010000155.1:0-1332 GCF_036902715.1 Micromonospora sp. CPCC 205546 | reverse complement strand
GAATCACCCGCTGCTGCGACGGACCATTCGGCGCCGTCAACCCGTTCGACGCACCATCCTGATTCACCGCCGTGCCACGCACCACCGCCAGGATCCGGCGCCCGTCGCGCCGCGCGTCCGACAGGCGCTGCACGACGAGGACGCCGACACCCTCGGACCAGCCGGTGCCGTCCGCCGCGTCCGAGAAGGACTTGCACCGGCCGTCGGCGGAGAGGCCGCCCTGGATCGAGAACTCGGCGAACGTGGCCGGTGAGGCCATCACGGTCACGCCGCCGGCGAGAGCGAGGTCGCACTCGCCGGAGCGCAGCGCCTGCGCCGCCAGGTGCAACGCCACCAGCGACGACGAACACGCCGTGTCGACCGTCACCGCCGGGCCCTCGAACCCGAACGAGTACGCCACCCGACCCGACAACACGCTGGTCGCGTTGCCGGTGAGCAGGTGCCCGCCCACCTCCTGTGCGCGGCCCACCGAGCCGCTGGCGTACCCCTGGAAGCTGGCCCCCGCGAAGACGCCGACCGCGCCGCCCCTCAGGCTGGTGGGGTCGATGCCCGCCGACTCGACGGCCTCCCACGACGTCTCCAGCAGCAGCCGCTGCTGCGGATCCATCGCGAGGGCCTCGCGCGGCGAGATGCCGAAGAACTCGGCGTCGAACTCGTCGGCGTCGTAGACGAAGCCGCCCCTGCGGACGAAGGACGTGTCGGAGAGACCGCCGCTGAGGAAGCTGTCCCAGCCACGGTCGAGGGGGAACTCGGAGATGCCGTCGCGTCCGGCGGAGAGCAGTTGCCACAGCTCGTCCGGGGATGCGACGCCACCCGGAAGACGGCAGCCCATTCCGACGATCACGATCGGGTCGTCGTCCACGGCGGCGACCCTGCGGGCGGCCGGCGCGTCAGCCGAGGCGCCGAGCACGGAATCCCGGATGAAGGCGACCAGGGCGGCCGGCGTCGGGTGGTCGAAGACCAGGGTGGAGGGCAGCGCGAGGCCCGTCTCGGCGGTCAGCCGGTTGCGCAGCTCGACGGCGGTCAGCGAGTCGAAGCCGAGACGCTGGAACGGCCGGTCCGGCCGCACCGCCTCCACGGTGGCGTGGCCGAGCACCGCGGCGACCTGGGAGCGTACGAGGTCCAGAAGGGTCGCCTCGACCTCCGGCGGCGTCAGGGCCGCCAGCCGCTCGCGCAGTGCCGAGGCATGGTCGGTGGGGCCGGTCTCGGCGCGGGCCGCCGCCTCGATCGCCGCCTGCGCTTCGGGGATTTCGGTGAACAGACGAGACGGCCGCAACGCCGTGAACGACGCCACAAACCGATCCCACCGCACATCCGCCACCACCACCTGCG
>NZ_JBAKHL010000154.1:0-1394 GCF_036902715.1 Micromonospora sp. CPCC 205546 | reverse complement strand
GGGAGTGTGGACCTAACGGTGTTTCCGGCCTGACCTGCCAGGCGTTGTGCCTGGTGAGGAGGGTGCCGTGATGACCGCGACACTGAACGACCAGACCGGACGTAGGAAGCGGCCCGAGCCGTCGGCGGAGGCGAAGGCTGCCGCCGAGCTGGTCCGGGCAGCCAAGGAACAGGGCCTGTCGTTGACGGGCCCGGGCGGTCTGCTCAAGCAGTTGACCAAGACGGTCCTGGAGACCGCGCTCAACGAGGAGATGACCGAGCACCTCGGCTACGAAAAACACGACCAGGCCGGCGCCGGTTCGGGCAACGTCCGCAACGGGATCCGGTCGAAGACGGTGCTGACCGACGCCAACGGTCCGGTGCAGATCGAGGTGCCACGGGATCGGGCTGGCACGTTCGAGCCGCAGATCGTCCGCAAGCGGCAGCGCCGGTTGTCGGGGGTCGACGAGGTCGTGTTGTCGCTGTATGCCAAAGGCCTGACCACGGGCGAGATCTCAGCCCACTTCGCGGAGATTTACGGGGCTTCGGTGTCGAAGGAGACGATCTCGCGGATCACCGACAAGGTGATCGAGGAGATGGTCGACTGGTCCCACCGGCCCCTGGATGAGATCTACGCGGCCGTGTTCATAGACGCCATCGTGGTCAAGGTCCGCGACGGGCAGGTCGCCAACCGGCCGTTCTACGCCGCGATTGGGGTCACCCTCGACGGGGAGAAGGACATCCTCGGTCTGTGGGCCGGCTCGGGTGGGGAGGGTGCGAAGTTCTGGATGAGTGTGCTGACCGACCTGCGCAACCGCGGCGTGAAGGACGTGTTCTTCCTCGTCTGCGACGGGTTGAAGGGCCTGCCGGATGTGGTCACGAACGTGTGGCCCCAGACGGTGGTGCAGACCTGCGTGATCCACCTGATCCGCAACACGTTCCGGTTGACCTCCCGCAAGTACTGGGACGAGATCAAGCGCGACATCAAACCGATCTACACCGCCGTCAACGCCGACGCCGCCCGAGCGGCGTTCGACGACCTGGCCGACAAGTGGCGCAGCCGGTATCCGGCGGTGATCCGCCTGTGGGACAACGCCTGGGCCGAGTTCATCCCGTTCCTCGACTACGACCTGGAGATCCGCAAGGTTATCTGCTCCACCAACGCGATCGAGTCGCTCAACGCCCGCTACCGGCGAGCCGTGAAGGCCCGCGGCCACTTCCCCAACGAGCAGGCCGCGTTGAAGTGTCTGTACCTGGTGACAAGGTCCCTGGACCCCACCGGAGCAGGCAGAACCCGATGGACGATGCGCTGGAAACCCGCGTTGAACGCCTTCGCCATCACCTTCAGCGACCGCTTCCCAGCCGCTGAAACCTACTAACCAAGATCGCCGGAAACACCGTTAGCGAGACAGCCCC
>NZ_JBAKHL010000153.1:0-1453 GCF_036902715.1 Micromonospora sp. CPCC 205546 | reverse complement strand
TCGCTCATGTCAGGTCCACGCAGACGTTGGTCAGCTCGGAATAGAAATCGAGGGAATGCACGCCACCCTCACGCCCGATACCCGACGCCTTCACCCCACCAAACGGCGTCCGCAGATCCCGCAGGAACCACGTGTTCACCCACACGATCCCCGCATCCAACCCCACCCCCGCCCGATGCGCCCGACCCACATCCCGCGTCCACACCGCCGCCGCCAACCCATACTCCGTACCATTCGCCAACGCGAACGCCTCATCCTCATCATCGAACGGCGCCACATGCACCACCGGCCCGAAGATCTCCTCACGATTCGTCCGCGCCCCCGCACCCAACCCCGTCAACACCGTCGGCTGCACATACGCACCACCATCACGCGCATCACCAAACGCCGGCACCCCACCCCCGGCCAACACCTGCGCACCCTCACCACGAGCCACGTCGTAATAGCCCAACACCTTGTCCCGATGCTGACGCGAAATCAACGGCATGTTCACCGTCGCCTCATCCGCCGGCCACCCGAACGACAGCTCACCAGCCCGCTGCGCGAGCCGCGCCGTGAACTCCTCGAACACCGGCCGCTGCACATAGATCCGCTCCGTGCACAGACACACCTGACCACCGTTGGTGAAGCTCGACCGCACCGACCCCGCCACCGCCGCATCCAAGTCCGCGTCCGCGAACACCAGACCCGCGTTCTTCCCACCCAACTCGAACGACACCGGCCGCACCCCATCAGCAGCCGCCCGCATGATCGCGCTACCGGTCGCCGACTCACCCGTGAACGTGATCGCGTCCACGTCCGGATGCCGGGTCAGGAACTCCCCCGCCGAATCCGGACCGAACCCGTGCACCAGATTGAACACCCCATCCGGCACACCCGCCGCCGCCATCACCTCCGCCAACAACGTCGCCGAGGCCGGCGTCTCCTCACTCGGCTTCACCACCACCGCGTTACCGCACGCCAACGCCGGAGCGACCTTCCACGTCAACAGCAACAACGGCAGATTCCACGGCACGATCACCGCCACCACACCCACCGGCTTACGCACCGCATAGTTCAACGCCCGCCCACCCGACGGCGTGACCGTCGTGAACGACTCCGTCGGCGCCGTCGCCACGATCTCCGCGAACGCCCGGAAATTCGCCGCCCCACGCGGAATATCCAACGTCCGCGCCTGCGAAATCGACTTACCCGTGTCCGCAACCTCCGCGGTCACCAGATCATCGAAACGACGCTCCAACTCGTCGGCGACCCGACGCAACACCTCCGCACGCTCCCGCTCCCCCATCCGACCCCACGGCCCCCGCAACGCCCCCCGCGCCGCCGCCACCGCGTCGTCCACACACCCCTGATCCGCCTCGGCCACCTCGAACACCGGCTCACCCGTCACCGGACTACGCTTGACGAACCGCCGCCCACCCCCGACGAACTCACCACCGACGAAGTTGCGCAG
>NZ_JBAKHL010000152.1:0-1476 GCF_036902715.1 Micromonospora sp. CPCC 205546 | reverse complement strand
GGCACCGTGGGCCCGGGCGCCGCCCGCCGGTCACCGGCCCGCTCCCGCGCCGCCACCGACCGGGGCGTCGGAGTCGGCCGCGCCGGCCGCCTTCGCCGCCCGCCGGCGGCGCTTGCGCGGTGGCGGCACCAGCCCGGCGAGGTCGCCGCCGGTGTCGTTGAGCCGCAGCAGGAACGGCCGCAGCGGCGTGTAGCGGATCGCCGTCACCGAGGCCGGGTCGGCCACGATCCGCTGGAACAGATCCAGGTGTACGCCCAGCGCGTCGGCCACGATCGCCTTGATCACGTCGCCGTGGCTGCACGCCAGCCAGACCGCCTCCGGGCCGTGCTCGGCGGTGATCCGGGCGTCCCACGTACGCACCGCGGCGACCGCCCGCGCCGCCATCGCCGCCATCGCCTCGCCCTGCGGGAAGACCGCGGCGCTGGGGTGCTGCTGGACGACCGGCCAGAGCTGCTCCCTGGCCAGCTTCTTCAGCGGCTGTCCCTCCCAGGCTCCGTAGCCGCACTCGATCAGACCCTCCTCCACCACGGGGGCGACCCCGGGCAGCGCCAGTTCCAGGGTCTGCCGGCACCGGATCAGCGGGCTGGTCACCACCGCCGCGAGCGGCACCGCGCGCAGCCGCCCGCCGACCGCGCTCGCCTGGGCCCGACCCGTGTCGTCCAACTCCACGGGCTGGCGGCCGGCCAGACCTCCGTCCGCGTTCGCGGTCGTCCGGCCGTGTCGCAGAAGCAGAAGGGTCGCCACAGCACCACCCTATGACCTGCGCCCGACGTCGGTCGCGCTCCGGCGGGCGTGGGACGGTCAGGTTGCGTTCCTCGGGTCGCCGCCCCCGCCGGTCATCGGCCGTCACTGGTTGCGGTGCCCCCGTGGTGGGGGTGTGGCCGCCGTAGCCGGCGGTGGGCGTCAGGCGTGACCCCTGGCGCCGGGGCCACCTGCCCCCGTACATGAGTGTGGCTCGGCGGCACCCGTGGCTCCTGGTACGGAACCGCCCGGCAAGGGCCTCCCGCGCCAGGATCCCCAACCGGTCGCGACCACGACGCGCATGGTGTCCGGTCACGCCATCGGTGTCGGGTGCGGCGTCGGGGCGCGGTGGTCGTGGCGTCGCGATCGGGGCGGGTGTCCGGTTCGGGTGTGACCGGGGACGTCGTGGGGGCGGAATCGTGGCGGGGGCGGGGTCGTTACACCCTGCGTACGACCGAGCAGGACCGCACCGACCCCACGGGTGGTGTGCCAAGGCCCCGGAATGATGGCGGGCCGGCGGTCGTTACACATGGTCCGGCCGACGTGAGGGCATCCCCCGCCCCGCGAACAGCCCGACCCTCCCGGTCGACACGGCCGATCTGGTCTTCCTTCGGCGGGACGCCGAAGATCCCCTGAGTTCATGAGCGCCGGACGGTGCTTGCATCCGCACAGCCGAATCCCCCTTTCGGTGCGGGTGCCGACCCCCGAATGGAGCATCTGCGATGAACACGATCC
>NZ_JBAKHL010000151.1:0-1628 GCF_036902715.1 Micromonospora sp. CPCC 205546 | reverse complement strand
GTTGGGCGGAGTTCCTGCGCAACGCCGGGCTCGTGTGGAGCCACGGTGTGCCGGTGGACTGGGCGAGCCTGTTCCCGCAGCGGCACGTGGTGGCGGATCTGCCGACGTATCCGTTCCAGCATGAGCGGTACTGGCTGGTCGCCGATGATGCGGTTGGCAGGACCGGTCATGGGTGGTTGGAGGCGCGGGTGCCGACCCCGGACGGCGTGGTGGCTTCGGGGTCGATCGGGCTGCGCCGTATGCCGTGGCTGGCTGATCACAGCGTCTCCGGTACGGTCCTGCTGCCCGGCACGGTGCTGCTGGAGGCGGTGTTGACGGCCGCCGGATGGGCCGGTCTGCCGGTGATCGAGGAACTGACGCTGCTGGCGCCGATCATCGTCACCGACGAACCGGTCACGGTGCAGATCACCATCGAGGACACGACGGTGACCGTGCGGTGCGAACGAGACGGCCAGTGGAGCGACCACGCCACCGGAACGCTCACCGCGACGGGCCGGGGAGCCGCCCCCGTCGTGGACCGGCCGGCCACCGCCGACCCGCTCGACACCGGCGACTTCTACGAAACGCTCAGCGCCCGCGGCTACGACTACGGGCCGGCCTTCCAGGGCCTGCAACGCCTGTGGCAGCACGACGGCGACCACTACGCCGAGATCGCGGTCGACGGCCTCAACTCCGACGGCTACCTGCTGCACCCAGCGCTGCTCGACGCGGCCATCCAGCCACTTGCCGCCGCGAGCGATCAGGTCGCGCTGCCCTTCTCCCTGCATGACGTGACACTGCACGGGCCGGGCGAGGCCGCCCGGACACACGTCACCGCCGACCGCCGGGTCACCGTCGCCTCGGCCGAGGGGATGCCGCTGCTGACCATCGGCCGGATCGTGCTGCGGCCCGCGGTCCTGCCGACCGAGATCCCGTTGCTGGCACTGCGCTGGCAGGCGGCCGAAGCCGTGCACGGCCCGGTGCTGTCCACGACCGTCCTGCGGTGCCCGCGGCCGGACGTGGAGGATCCGGCGGCGGCCGTCCACGAGGTGGTGGGTGCCGTGCACGACGCCTGCCGGCGGTGGCTGGCCACCGAGCCGGCTGACGACGAGCGGCTGGTGGTTGTCACCGAGCGTGCCGTCGTGGTGGACGGCATCGAGGATGTCGATCTGGTGCAGGCGCCGGTGTGGGGTTTGGTGCGGTCGGCGCAGGTCGAGCATCCGGATCGTTTTGTGCTGCTGGATGTTGATGTGTTCGACGACGGTCTGGTGCAGGAGGCGGTCGGTCGGGGGTCGCAGGTGGCGGTGCGTGACGGGTCGTGGTGGGCGCCGGTGACGGTGGCCGTGTCGCCGGCGGCGGTGGTGTTGCCGGATGGTGACTGGCTGGTGGATGTGGTCGGTGAGGGCGGGTCGTTCGATGCGGTGGCGGCGGTGGCCAGTGGTGCGGGTCGGGTGCCGTTGGCTCCCGGTGAGGTGCGGGTCGAGATTCGTGCCGCTGGGTTGAACCTGCGGGATGTCGTGTTGACGCTGGGCATGGTCGACCAGGTTGGGATCGGGTCGGAGGGTGCCGGGGTGGTGGTGGAGTCGGCGTCGGACGCGTTCCGGCCCGGCGATCGCGTGCTCGGCCTGTTTGGTGGTGCTTTCGGGTCG
>NZ_JBAKHL010000150.1:0-1659 GCF_036902715.1 Micromonospora sp. CPCC 205546 | reverse complement strand
CCAGTACCGCACCGACCTACTCGACGGGTTCCTCGCTCACACCGGACTGACACTCGAACCCGACACAACCTGACCATTCAAGATCTGTAGCCAACACACCCGGCTCCAGGTTGGGACGGTCAGCCATCAGCGCAGCGACGATTCGCAACGCAAGAGGCAGCCCTGCGCACAAGTCGGCCAGCTCGGCCAGCGGTCCTCGATCGGCCTGGTGCAGGCGTGGGTCGTCAGGGCCGCGGCGGCGGTCAATGACCTCGGAAAGCAGCTCGACGGCTGAGTTTGGGGCAAGGACGTCTAGGTCGTGCAGGCGGGCATCGAGGTCCAAAGTGTGCCGGGAAGTCACCAGCACGGGCACCTTGGCGTTGCCAGGTAAGAGCGGGAGCACCTGGTCTTCGCTCGCAACGTTGTCGATGATCAGCAGCAGCCGCCGGTCCTGGGCGGTATAGGCGTCCAGGACGCTGCGCCACAGCCGGGACCGGTCCTGCTCTCGGGTAGGAATGTGGTCTCCAGGGATCCCGATCGCCGACAGCCATCCAGCCAAGGCGGTACCCGCCGGCACGCGGCGCTCGGGGTCGTAGCCGAACATGTCGACGAATAGCACCCCACCGGGGAACCATCCATCGGTCAGCACCTCGTGCGCGGTATGCAATACCAGTTCGGTCTTGCCAATCCCGGCCATCCCCGCCACCGCCGAAACCAGCTGAACCGCACCCGGCCGGCCGGGCCGCAACGCCTCGCGCAGATCTTTGACCGCCTGGTCACGGCCAGTGAAGACCAGCGATGCCGGTGGCAGACCGGTCAGCGCTGGCCGAATCTCGGCCGGCAGCATGACCCTGACGTCGCGGCCCTGAATCACCGAGCTGAAGAACACCCCACCGGTGATCTGGTTCGACACCTCACTGTTGCCCGGCTGAGGGGCGATGGTGCTCACCTCGGAAGCCCGTTCTCACCCTGTTCGTTTGGCGAAGGTGGTGGGGGAAACACAACATTACTCAAGTCTCTGCCCATGATCAACGGACCGTGGAAGGTGCCGCCCTCGACCCGGTTCTCCACGGCTGCTGACCCTCGATCTATGGCTGGAACCGGCGCATTCCCGCTGTCCGCAAGAGCGGAAGTGGGTATTGTGGCGCAAGCATCACTCACTCCACAGATGTCTCGGCCCAACAGTGCTGGCCCGCTTACCTCAGCGTTGATCACCGTGTTGCGAACCGTATCAGCCGGTCTGCTCTTGAAGGTGTCGCCACGGCGTGCCTGGACTGCGCTATATACGACCAACATCAGCCCGCCGATGTTTACGAACACCCCGATCACGCTGGCCCACCGGTCTGCCTCCGTGAGACCGGCCCGTGCCAACAGCAAGCCCAGCGCGATCATCGCTAGTCCGACAACCACCCCGACGATCCACCAAAACTTACCGGCGCGCACGGTCATCACCGTATTGTCGACCGTCACCGCAACCCGGAGCAACACCGCCAGACGCTTCGCGAGATGCTGCTGATGCTGGCCGACGGCCCACGATTGCGGTTGATGCGGCTACAGATCTTGATAGGTCAGGTTGAGTCGGGTTCGAGGGTCAGGCCGGTGTGGGTCAGGAAGCTGTGGAGCAAGTCGGGTCGGTATTGGATGCGCTTGAGTCGGTTCTTGATGATCGCGAGTAGGTGG
>NZ_JBAKHL010000149.1:0-1943 GCF_036902715.1 Micromonospora sp. CPCC 205546 | reverse complement strand
CCTCACCCGCCGGCAGACACACCACCGACGCGTCACCGTCCACGTCGGCGACCATCGCCTCCAACACCGCCCGGTACATGCCACCGAGGCGCAGGACGTTGGGATAGCTGACCTGGTGCGGCCGGGCCAGGATGTTGAGCACCCCGCCGAGCGTGGAGACGTGCAGGCCGAACTCGCCGCTGGCCTCGTAGATGGCGTCCTCGAAGTCGACCCGCTCGGTGTCGACCTGCTCGAAGTCGAGGTAGTTGAAGAGGATCTCGATCGGCCGGCGCCCGTCACCGAGGCGCTGCACGGCCGGCAGCGGGTAGCGGCGGTGCGGCCACAGCTCCAGCTCCCCGGCGAAGGTGTTGCGGATCAGCTCCCGCCAGGTCCGCGCGCCCGCGTCGTGCACGAACGGCAGCGTGTTCAGGTGCATCCCGTAGACGCGGTCGGCGCCGGTCACCTCGGGCCGGCCGTGGCTGACCAGCCCGCTGGTGAACACCGGCTCGGCGGTGAGCTGGCTCATCACCTTCAGGTGCGCGGCCAGCAGCACGCTCTTCAGCGACGTGTCGGTACGGCTGGCCAGCTCGCGCAGGTCGTCCATGAGGTCGTGCAGGGGGACGCGGGTGCCGCACTCGTACTCGGGGACCGACTCGTCCTCGCCCCAGCCGGCGGGCAGCTCGAAGACCGGCTTGGCGACGACGCCCTGCCAGTAGTCGCGGTCCTCGGCCGACGCCAGCGCCTCGATCTCGCCGGCCACGAAGTCGGCGTAGCGGACCGGGGGCGCCTCGAACGCGGCCGGCGCTCCGGTGTCGCGCAGGCTGCGGTAGTTGTCGAGGATCTCCATCAGCAGCGAGTGGTGGCTCCAGCCCTCGAGGATGCCGTGCGACATGGTCAGCACGAACCACCACGTGTCGTTGCGGCCGGCCGCCCCGGCGATGCGCATCTGCGGGACCTGGTCGGGCGTGAACGGCCGGGACCGCTCGGCGGCCAGGTACGCCCGCAGCCGGGTCTCGGCCTCCTCGTCCGTGCCGTCGCGCAGGTCGAGCAGCGTGACGTCGACGGGCACCTCGGCGTGCACGAGCTGCATCGGCACCGAGAAGCCGGTCAGGTCGAAGGAGGTACGCAGGATCTCGTGCCGGTCCACGACGGTCCGTACGGCCCGACGCAGCGCGTCGCCGTCGAAGGCGTGCTCGTCGCGGATCGGGAACGCCGACACGTTGTGGTAGGTGCGCCGCTCCGAGTCGGACAGGGTGACCACCAGCATGGCGAGCTGCACCTGTGCGCACGGGTACGCGTCGGCGAGCCCGGCGGGCAGGGCGGCCCGGTCGGCGTCGTCGAGCAGGCTGAACGGGGCGACCGCCCGGAAGGCGGGCGCCGCCTCGACGTCGTCCCCGCCAGCGAGGTGCCGCGCCAGGGCGGCGACGGTCCGGTGCACGAAGACGTCGCGTACCGAGACCGGGTGCCCGGCGCCGCGCAGCGCGCCCACGAGCGCGATGGCGCTGATGGAGTGACCGCCGAGGTCGAAGAAGCTGTCCTGGGTGCTGACCTGCTCCAACTGGAGCACCCGGCCCCAGATCTCCGCCAGCCGCGCCTCCAGCTCCGTCGCCGGGGCGACGTGCTGCCGGTGCGCCGGCTCGGCGGCGTCCCAGAGGGCGGCGCGGTCGACCTTGCCGTTGGCGTTGAGCGGGATCGCCTCCACGGCCACGAACTCGGCCGGGATCATGTACTCGGGCAGGTGCTCCGCGCAGCGCTGCCGGACCCGGTCCAGCAGGCCCGGCGTCGCCGAGGCGGCCGGGCGGTAGAACGCCACCAGCCGGTCCGACTCGCCGACCAGGGCGACCGCGTCGCCGACGCCGTCGGTGCCCCCGACGACCGACTCGATCTCGCCGAGTTCGATCCGGTAGCCGCGGATCTTCACCTGGTGGTCGATCCGCCCGACGAACTCCACCGCCCCGTCGGGC
>NZ_JBAKHL010000148.1:0-1994 GCF_036902715.1 Micromonospora sp. CPCC 205546 | reverse complement strand
TCTGGGCGCGGAGTTCGGCGACCGCGTCGAGGCGGTGGCCTGTGACGCTTCCGACCGGGCCGCCCTGGCCGCGGTGTTGCAGGGCCGGGCCATCGACGCGGTGGTGCACGCGGCCGGCGTACTCGACGATGGGGTCTTTGCATCCCTCACACCGCAGCGGATCGACGATGTCCTGCGGCCCAAGGTCGATGCCGCGCTGCACCTGCACGAGCTGACCCGGGACATGGACCTGACGGCGTTCGTCATGTTCTCCTCGGCCGCTGGCGCCTTGGGTAGTGCCGGGCAGGCCAACTACGCGGCCGCCAACGTCTTCCTGGACGCGCTGGCCGTGCACCGGCGCCGTCTCGGGCTGCCGGGCGTCTCGATCGCGTGGGGGCTGTGGGAGCAGCGCAGCGCGATGACCGGCAACGCCGACAGTGAGCGGCTGGCGCGGGCCGGGATCCTGCCGATGACGACCGCGCAGGGGCTGGCGATGTTCGACGCCGCGTCCACCGGCATCCATCCCACCCCGATCGCAGCCCGGATCCACCACCGGCCGGAACGCAGGGCCACCGGATCGGGCGGCGACACCGAAATCTCCCGGCTGGTAACCCTGCCGGAGGCTCAGCGCCACGAGGCGATGCTCGCCCTTGTCCGTACCCACGCGGCGGTGGTTCTCGGCCATTCCTCCGAGGGGCAGGTCGCGGCCGATCTCACCTTCCTGCAGGGCGGTTTCGACTCGCTGACGGGCGTCGAGCTGCGGAACCGGCTCGGCGCGGCGACCGGCCTGCGGCTGCCGGCCAGCCTCATCTACGACTATCCGACGCCCGCTGCGCTGGCGGCGTACCTGAGCCGGGCCTTGGCCCCGCCGCCGAGGGACCCGGCGGAGGAACTCCTCGCCCACCTCGCCCGGATCGCCGACGGCATGGACGCGGTCACCGACCACGGATCCCGGGCCGCAGTGACCGAGCGGCTGCGGGCCATGCTGGCCACGCTCACCACCGCCGAAGGCGCGGCCGACCTCGACGATGCCGATCTCGAGTCCGCCACGGACGAGGAACTGTTCCAGCTCGTCGACAGCCGCGACTGACCGCATCGACCATGGGGGACTGAGAACGATGTCGAACGAAGAAGTGCTTCGCGACTATCTCAGGCGTGCCATCGCGGACGCACGGCAGGCGAACCGCCGCCTCCGTGAGGTCGAGGACCGCCAGGCCGAGCCCATCGCGATCGTGTCGATGGCGTGTCGGTTTCCTGGCGGGGTGGACTCGCCGGCGGCGTTGTGGGAGTTGCTGGTTTCCGGCGGGGAGGGGATCGGTGGGTTTCCGGCTGATCGGGGCTGG
Organism: Micromonospora sp. CPCC 205546; assembly: GCF_036902715.1. Classification (NCBI taxonomy): domain Bacteria; kingdom Bacillati; phylum Actinomycetota; class Actinomycetes; order Micromonosporales; family Micromonosporaceae; genus Micromonospora; species Micromonospora sp. CPCC 205546. The sequence goes on along the minus strand of NZ_JBAKHL010000148.1, from coordinate 672 downwards.
GATGTGGAGGGGCTGTTCGACGCGGAGGGTGCGCGGCCGGGGTCGTTCTATCAGCGCGGTGGTGGCTTTTTGCACGACGCGGCTGGGTTCGATGCGGGGTTGTTCGGTGTGTCGCCGCGGGAGGCGTTGGCGATGGATCCGCAGCAGCGGTTGTTGCTGGAGTGTGTGTGGGAGGTCTTTGAGCGCGGCGGGTTTGATCCGGTGTCGTTGCGGGGCAGTGACACTGGTGTCTTCGTTGGGGCCATCGTGCAGGAGTACGGGCCTCGGTTGTTGGCTGGTGGTGATTCGGCGGGGTATGTGTTTACCGGTAACACGGGCAGTGTGGTGTCTGGCCGGGTGTCGTATGTGTTCGGGTTGGAGGGTCCGGCCGTCACTGTCGACACGGCGTGTTCGTCGTCGTTGGTGGCGTTGCACTCGGCGGTTCAGTCGTTGCGGCTGGGTGAGTGTTCGTTGGCGGTGGTCGGTGGTGTGACGGTGATGCCGTCGCTGGGCGGGTTTGTGGAGTTCTCCCAGCAGGGGGCCTTGTCGGCGGATGGGCGGTGCCGGGCGTTCGCGGCCTCGGCGGACGGTTTCGGGCCGGCTGAGGGCGTCGGTGTGCTGTTGGTGGAGCGGTTGTCGGATGCGCGTCGTCTTGGGCATCAGGTGTTGGCGGTGGTGCGGGGTTCGGCGGTG
>NZ_JBAKHL010000147.1:0-2213 GCF_036902715.1 Micromonospora sp. CPCC 205546 | reverse complement strand
CGGATGCGGGGCGTCCCCGGCGGGCGGGTGTGTCGTCGTTCGGCATCTCGGGGACGAACGCGCACGTGATCATCGAGCAGCCGGAGCCGGCGACGGGGCTTGTGACCGCGTCGGGTGCGGAGCCGGTGGCTGCGGCGGCGGAGTCTGTGCACGCGTCGGACGGGGCGCGTCGCGGCGGGGCCGACCTGATCGGGTCGGCGGACGGGGTGCCGGTTTCGGCGTCTGCCGGGGGCGCGTCCGTGGGGTTGCCGGTGCCGTGGGTGGTGTCGGGGCGTTCGGAGCGGGGTCTGGCGGGTCAGGCGGGGCGGTTGGCGTCGTTCGTGCGGGGCCGGTCCGATCTTGCGGTGTCGGATGTGTCGTGGTCGTTGGCGACGACGCGGGCGGCGTTGGAACACCGGGCGGTGGTGTGGGGCTCGACGGTGGACGAGTTGGTGGCGGGTCTGTCGGCGGTGGTCGATGGGCGGTCGTCGGGTGTGGTGTCGGCGGGTCGTCGGGCGGTGTTGTTCACGGGTCAGGGTTCGCAGCGCGTCGGCATGGGCCGGGAGTTGTACGAGGTGTTCCCGGTGTTCGCGGCGTCTTTCGACGAGGTGTGCGCGGAGATCGATCCGCACCTGCCGCGTCCTCTGCGTCAGGTGGTGTTCGCGGAGGCGGGTTCTGACGATGCCGTTCTGGTGGATCAGACCGTCTTTGCGCAGGCGGGGTTGTTCGCGGTGGAGGTGGCGTTGTGGGAGTTGTTGTCGTCGTGGGGGGTGCGGGCGGACTACTTCGCGGGTCATTCGATCGGTGAGGTGACGGCGGCGTATGTGGCGGGGATGTTGTCTCTCGCTGATGCGTGCACTCTGGTGGCGGCGCGGGGTCGGTTGATGCAGGCGTTGCCCGCTGGTGGGGTGATGGCGGCGGTCGGCGCCACGGAGGCCGACGTGCGGGAGGTCATCGACGCCGCGGGTGCGGGCGTGGATGTGGCGGCGGTGAACGGTTCGGCGTCGGTGGTGGTGTCGGGTGCTGCCGATGAGGTGGCGTTGGTGGTGGCGGGTGCTCGTGAGCGGGGTTGGCGGGTCAAGGAGTTGTCGGTCAGTCACGCGTTCCACTCGCGGTTGATGGATCCGATGTTGGCCGAGTTCCGGTCGGTGGTGGTGGGGCTGGACTGGCGGGTGCCGCGGGTTGCGGTGGTGTCGAACGTGAGCGGTGCGGTGGCGGATCCGTTGGAGTTGGTGGATCCGGAGTACTGGGTGCGGCACGTGCGGCAGCCGGTGCGGTTCGCCGACGGGGTGGCGGCGCTGCGGGCGCAGGGCGTGGACACCTTCCTGGAGGTGGGTCCCGACGCCACGTTGACGGCGATGGTGGCGGAGATCGTCGCGGATGCCGGGGTGCGGCGGATTCCGGCGTCGCGGCGGGAGCAGTCGGAGGTTGGGGCGCTGACCGCCGCTCTGGGGCAGTTGTGGGTCGCGGGTGTGCCGGTGGACTGGGCGGCGTACCACGGTCAGGCCGGTGCCCGGCCGCGCGTGGTGGACCTGCCCACGTACGCCTTCGACCACACCTGGTACTGGCCCGAGGCCGCGCCCTCGACCCGCCGGGACGCGCACGACGACGCTCTCGACGGGCGGTTCTGGGCGGCGGTGGAGTCCGGCGACCCCGACCTCGTCGGCGGTGAGCTGGGCGTCGGTGCGGACGAACCGTTCAGCGCGGTCCTGCCGAAGCTCGCGCAGTGGCGGCGGGCCGCGCAGCAGCGCTCCACCGTGGATTCCTGGCGGTACCGGGTGGTGTGGCGTCGCCAGTCCTCGTCCGGAAGCGAGACCCTGACCGGCCGCTGGCTGGTGCTCATGCTTCCGGGCCAGGAGGACCACCCGTTGCTGACCGGGCTGGCGGAGCGCGGCGCCGAGGTCGTCCCGGTCGTGCTGGACGCGCTGGAACGGGACGAGATCGCGCGTCGACTGGCCGGAGCGGTGGAGGCCGGGAAGCCGGTCGCCGGGCTGGTTTCGCTGCTGTCGCTCGCGGGTGCGGGCGTGGTGGAGGCGGTGGCGGTGGCGCAGGCGCTGGCCGACACGGAGGTCGAGGGGCGGCTCTGGTGGCTCACCAGTGGGGCGGTCTCCGTGGACGACGCGGAGGCTCTGACCGACGTGGTGGGTGCTGCGGTGTGGGGTTTGGGTCGGGTGGTGGGTTTGGAGGTGCCGTTGCGGTGGGGTGGTTTGGTGGATTTGCCGGGTGTGTGGGGT